>JAICUZ010000014.1 GCA_025935595.1 Burkholderiales bacterium | reverse complement strand
GTCGCGAACACGAACGCGAACGACCCGTACCGGCGCGTCGCCGACGTCCACCGCTGGATCGCCACGCACGATCCGGCGATCGCCCGCAAGTACGGCGCCACCTGGCAGATCCTCGGCGGCCGCTTGAGTAGGGTGCCGTCCCAATGAGCGTCGTCGTGGTCACGGGCTCCTGCGGCCTGATCGGGTTCGAGGCGTCGGCGCATTTCGGCGAGGGCGGCATGACGATCGCCGGCATCGACAATGACATGCGTGCCGCGTTCTTCGGGCCGGACGCCTCGACGCGGGCGAGCCGCGAGCGGCTCGAGCAGCGGCTCGGCTCCTTGTACGAGCACCACGACCTGGACGTCCGCGACCGCGAGGGGATCCTCGGCCTGTTCGGGCGGTACGGCACGGAGATCTCGCTGGTCGTCCACACCGCCGCGCAGCCCTCGCACGACTGGGCGGCGCGCGAGCCGTTCACCGACTTCGACATCAACGCCGTCGGGACGCTGAACGTGCTCGAGGCGACTCGACTCCACGCCCCGGAGGCGACGTTCATCTTCACCTCGACGAACAAGGTCTACGGCGACCGCCCGAACTCCCTGCCGTTCGTCGAGCTCGAGAAGCGGTGGGAGCTCGAGCCCGGGCACCGGTACGAGAACGGCATCGACGAGTCGATGTCGATCGACGAGTCGCTGCACAGCCTGTTCGGTGCGTCGAAGGTGGCCGCCGACGTGCTCGTGCAGGAGTACGGCCGCTACTTCGACCTGCGCACCGCGTGCTTCCGCGGTGGGACGCTCACCGGCCCGAACCATGCGGCAGCCGAGCTGCACGGCTTCCTGGCGTACGTCGTGCGGTGCGCGATGACGCGAACGCCCTACACGATCTTCGGGTATGGGGGAAAGCAGGTGCGCGACGCGATCCACTCGAGCGACCTGATCGCGTGCTTCGACGAGTTCCATCGCGCACCGCGCGTCGCCGAGGTCTACAACATCGGCGGCGGCCGTCACAGCAACGTCTCCGTGCTCGAGGCGATCGACCTCGTCCAGGAGGTGACCGGCGAGAGGATGACCTGGACGCTCAGCGACGAGGCTCGCATCGGCGATCACATGTGGTGGATCAGCGACAACGGCCGGTTTGCCTCGCACTACCCGGGCTGGCGGCAGGCGTACGACGTGCGTGCGATCGCGGTGGAGCTCTACGAGCGAAACCGCGAGCATTGGACGCCGTGAAGGTAGCGGTGCTCGCGACGTCGTACCCGCGCACCCCGCACGACGTCGCGGGCAGGTTCGTGGCGGACGCCGTCGAGGCCGTCCGGCCGCTCGGCGTCGACGTCACCGTCGTCTCGCCGGCTCAGTTCGGGACGTTCGGCGTCGCATACGGTGACGGCATCGTCCAGAACCTCCGCGCCGCGCCGTGGCGGGCGGCATTCCTGCCGGCGTTCATGCTCGCCTACACCCTCGCAGCCAGGCGTGCCGCAGGGCACGCGAACGTCGTGCACGCGCACTGGCTTCCGTCGGCGTTGCCTGCTCGCGCGACCGGCGTGCCCTACGTGCTGCAACTGTGGGGGACCGACGTCGAGCTCGCTCGCCGCGTCCCCAAGCTCGCGCGGCCGCTCGTCCGTGGGGCACGCGCAGTCGTTGCGGCGTCGACTGCGCTCGCCGATGCAGCCCGGTCGCTCGGGGCGAGCCGCGTCGAGGTGATCCCGGCGGGCGTCGACCTGCCGGACGACGTCCCGCCGCCCGAGCTGCCGGCGCACGTTCTGTACGTCGGACGCCTCTCGCCCGAGAAAGGCGTGCTCGACTTCGTCGCAGGCACGGAGGGGCTGCCCCGCCGGATCGTCGGCGACGGGCCGCTCCGCGAGCAGATCGCCGAGGCCGTCGGCTTCGTCCCGCCGCGCGAGCTCGGCTCCTGGTACGCGCGTGCGGCAGTCGTCTGCGTCCCGTCGCGCCGCGAGGGGTACGGCATGACGGCACGCGAGGCGATGGCATACGGCCGCGCACTCGTCGCGACTCGGGTCGGCGGGCTCGCCGACGCATTCGTCGATGGCGAGTCGGGCGTGGAGATCCCGCCCGGTGACCCGGCGGCGTTGCGCGCGGCGGTCGTGCGCCTGCTCGGCGACGACGGCGAGCGCACGCGGCTGGCCGACGGGGCGCGCGCCGCGTCCGTCTCGTTCTCCCGTGGGTCGGAGGCTCGTTCGCTCGTCGATCTCTGGGCCGAGGTGGCGCGCTGAAGGCGTTGATCGTCAGCTTCTACTTCCCGCCCGCGGGCGGCGGCGGCGTGCAGCGTCCGCTCAAGTTCGCGACGCACCTGCCTGAGCTCGGCGTCGAGACGCACGTGCTCGCGCCCGACGACCCGAGGTGGATCCATCGCGACGACGAGCTCCAGCCGCCGACGCTCGCGTGGGTGCACCGCGCGCGCTACATCGGCACGAGCGGCCGCAAGCCGGCGGAGGAGCTGCACGGCACGCAGGGTCTTGAACGCGTCACGAAGCAGGTGCGGCTCGCGGGTCGCAGGCTGCTCGTCCCGGACGAGAACGTCAGCTGGAACCTGACCGCGATCCCTGCCGCGATCAGGATCGTTCGCGCCGAGGGAATCGACGTGCTGATCACGACCTCGCCGCCGTCGTCGGTCCACCTGATCGGCGCCGCCGTCAAGAAGGCGACGGGAGTGAAGTGGGTCGCCGATCTTCGCGACTCGATCGTGGCGCACCCGCACCGGCACGCGGAGCGGCTCGTGGTGCACGTCAAGGAGCAGGGCGAGCATGCCGTCGCGCGGCTCGTCGCCCGTCGCGCGGACGCGATCACGTGCGTGTCGGACGCGATCGTCGACGAGCTTCGCGAGCGATCGCCGCGAGGGGCCGTGGTCGCGATCCCGAACGGCGCCGACTTCGACGACTTCGCCGGGCTCGAGCGCCGGCCTTCCGATCGCTTTCGGCTGACGCATACGGGCTCGTTCTTCGGCAAGCGCGATCCGCGCCCGTTCCTGACTGCATTGAAGGCGGCCGGCCTCGACGACGTCGTCGTCCGTTTCCTCGGTGACTTTCGCGCCGCCGACCGCGAGTGGGCGGAGACCCTCGAGCTCGGCGATCGCCTGGACCTCGTTCCTTACGCTTCGCGGCGGCGCTCGCTCGAGCTCCAGCGCGACTCCGAGGCCCTCCTGCTTCTCATCCCCGAGGCGGGCGGGCGGGGCAAGGGGGTTCTCTCGGGCAAGGTCTTCGAGTACCTCGCGGCGGAGCGCCCCATCCTCGCCGTCGTCCCGCCCGACGGAGCAGCAGCCGGTCTGATTCGCGAGACGGGAGCCGGTGTCGTCGTCGCGCCCGACGACGTGGACGCGATGACGCACGCCCTGCGCGACCTGCACGGCCGGTGGCGAGAAGGGACGCTCGACGGGCCGCCGCTCTCGGAGGAGTGGCGGCGGAAGGTGTCGCGGCGGACGCGGTCCGAGGACCTCGCGCGCCTCCTCGAAGAGGTCACGGCATGAGGCGTGCGACGAGCTTCCTGTTTCTCGCGAGCGTCTTCTGCGTGACGTTCGAGAAGGTGCACTGGAACTTCGCGGGGACCGTGTCGCTCGCGGATGTGCTCGCGATCCTCTTCCTCGTGTCGTTCGCGATCGGCACGAGACGGTGGCGTGTGCCGCGGACGACGGTGATCCTCGCCGGGTTCCTCGCCGCCTTCCTCGTCGTGTATCTCGTGGGCTACTACGACCTGTCCGACTCGCAAGCTCTCGGGCAGTGGGCGAAGGGGCTCACGAAGTGGCTGATCCACTTCCTGTTCCTCGCCGCCGCGGTCGTGTGGCTCTCACGGCGCGGGCAGGCGTACTTCTGGCGGACGCTCGGCTGGTTCAGCGCCGGCATCGTCGTCAACGCCCTGTACGGCGTCCTCCAGCTCCTCGATGCGCGCCGCGGCGGCAACCTCGACGCGACGATCCTCTCGCCGATCACCGGCGGGGCGAGCGAGATCAACGTCTACGGCGCGATCAACGGCGCGAGCGTGTACCGCCCGAACGCGATGACCGGCGACCCGAACCATCTTGGGATCATGCTGATCGTGCCGCTGCTCATCCTGACGCCGCTCTACCTGCGCCTCGAGAAGCGTCACCGCATGCGGAAGTGGCTCGCACCCACGATCGGATTCCTGCTCATCGTCGAAGCGACGACGCTCTCGCGCAGCGGACTGCTCGGGCTCGGCGTCGGCGCGCTGATTCTCGCGGTTCCCTATCGGCGGTACCTGCGTGCGCCGCAGCTGCTCGTCCCGATCGGTGCGGCGGTCGCGATCCTGCTCGCAGTCGTGCTCTCGCGGAGATCGTTCTTCACGACCGTCTTGAAGTCGCGGGTGCAGACGAGCGGCGGCTCCGAGAATGCGCACTTCCAGGTGTACTCGTTCGTGCCGCACGTGCTCCACGCCGATCCGCTGTTCGGCCTCGGCTTGAACACGTTCTCGGTCTACTACGAGTTCGTCACCGGCAAGACGAACTGGGGCCCGCACAGCTATTACGTCGCGCTCCTCGTCGAGACGGGCCTCGTCGGCACGACGGTGTTCGGCGTCTTCCTCCTCTGGGTGTTCCACCGCCTCGGCGCCGCGCGTGCGCTCGGCCGCGCGCTCGCCGCAACGCGCGACCCGCTGTCGGCCCGTGTGCGACCGCTCGCGTGGGGCTGCACTGCCGCTCTCGCGGGAACACTCGCGTCGAACGCGTTCTACCTGACGATGCAGTTCTACTACTTCTACGCCTTCGTGGCGCTCGCGCTCTCGGTGCCCGTCGTGTTCGCGCCGGGAGTGGCGAGGCCTGAGACTCCGCGGGCTAGGCTTGGCTCGTGACCGGCGACCACGACCGCTGGGACGAATTGCGCGCCGAGCTCGGCGCGGTGTACAGCGGCCGCACCTGCGCCGTCACCGGGGCGGACGGCTTCATGGGCTCGCACCTGGTCGAGGCGCTCCTCGCTCTCGGCGCGAAGGTGATCTGCTTCGTGCGGGCGACGTCGTCGGGGGCGCTGAACAACATCGGCCACCTCCGCGGCGATGTGACCGTCGTGTTCGCCGATCTCAACGATCGCACGTCGGTCGACTACTTCGTTCGCGATCACCTCCTGACCGCGGAGGACTCGCCCTACGTCTTCCATCTCGGTGCGCAGGCGCACGTCGGCGAGTCGTGGCACCGGCCGTACGAGACGATGATGACGAATACCGTCGGCACCCTCAACCTGTTGCAGTCGTTGGTCGATCATCGCGTCGAGCTGGAAAAATTCGACACGGCTGGCACGTCCGAGGAGTACGGGAACGTTCGTGAGTCCGTCGCCCACCACCACGAGTTCGACGAGGACGGAGCGCTGATCCTGCACGAGCGTTCACCGCTCAACCCGAAGTCGATCTACGCGACCGCGAAGGTCGCCGCCGACTTCCTGACGATGAACTACCACGACGCGTACGGCGTGCCCGGTGTCGTGACGCGCATGTTCAACAACTACGGGCCTCGACAGAACCCGCGGTTCGTGACGGGAACGATCATCACGCAGGCGCTGTCGCGGCCCTCGGTCGAGCTTGGTGCGCTCGAGCCGATGCGCGACTTCTGCTTCTGCTCCGACGGCGTGCGCGGCCATCTCACCGTCGCGGCACACGGCAACCCCGGCGACGTCTACGTGTACGGCCAGGGCCAGAACATCTCGATGCGGGCGTGGTCGGACCTCATCCTGGAGATCGGCTTGGCCAACGGATACTGGACCGACGATCGTCACGTCGTCATCGACGAGAAGCGACTCCGGCCCGGTGCGACGGACGTGCTTGCGCTGCGCGTCGGCTACGAGAAGCTGGCGGCCGAGACGGGCTGGCATCCGCGTGTGTCGTGGGAGGAAGGCATCCTCAGCACGATCAAGTGGTACGCCGAGAACCGCGAACGCTGGCTGGGGCGCGTCGACTGGCCGGCGCTCGAGCGGTTGCCCTCGTCGTGAGCCGCGTTCTCGTCACCGGCGGCGGCGGATTCCTCGGGGCTCGTCTCGTCGCGCGGCTCGAGGCGGACGGCCACGACGTCACCGTCGCGCGGCGAGCCGACTACGACCTCACGCACCGGGAAGACGCGGAGCGCCTGCTCGCCGATGCGAGTCCCGAGCTCGTCTTCCATCTCGCGGCGGAGGTCGGCGGCATCGGCGCGAACCAGGCGGCCCCCGGCCGCTACTGGTACGCCAACTTGATGATGGGTGCGCATGTCCTCGAGCTCTCGCGCCTCGCGGGCGTCGGGAAGCTCGTCGTCGTGGGCACGGTCTGCGCGTACCCGAAGAACACACCCGTCCCGTTTCGCGAGAGCGACCTGTGGATCGGCTATCCCGAGGAGACGAACGCGCCTTACGGCATCGCGAAGAAGACGCTGCTGGTGGGCGCGCAGGCCTATCGCGATCAGTACGGGCTCGACAGCATCTTCCTGCTGCCCGCGAACCTGTACGGACCCGCCGACAACTTCGACCTCGAAACGTCGCACGTCATCCCTGCGCTCGTTCGCAAGATGCTCTCGGGCGAGCAGACGGTCGTTCTCTGGGGCGACGGGTCGCCGACGCGCGAGTTCCTGTATGTCGACGATTGCGCTGAAGCTCTCGCGCTGGCGGCCGAGCGATATTCGGGCCCGGAGCCCGTCAATCTCGGCACCGGAGTGGAGACGTCGATTCGCGAGCTCGCGGAGACGATCGCTCTGCTCACCGGGTTCGAAGGCGACATTGTCTGGGACACGACGCGACCGAACGGCCAGCCGCGCCGGAGTCTCGACACGACCCGTGCCCGCGAGCTGTTCGGCTTCGAGGCACAGACCGCTCTCCGCGACGGATTGGAGCGGACGATCGCCTGGTTCCGCGAGGCGCACCGAGCGAGCCTGGTGTAGAGCCGGTCGAGGTAGCCGCGCGCCGTGGCACGATGAGCCACGAGCGGATGGCGACCAGCACGGGCAGCAGTTCGATCAGCGCGTCCAGGAGTCTCACCGCCCTTCGCCGGGCGCGGCTGCGCGCGCAGTCGGCGTCGGCCGAGCGCTTTCTGAGCTGGCCGATGGGCCTTGCGCTCGTCTGCTACAGCGCGTTCGCCGTCACCTTCGCCTCGTTTCAGGTGAAGGGAGACGGTCTCGTCTACTTCAACCTCCTGCGCCGGTACTTCGGCGAACACCCCGATTTCGCGTTCGCCTACCAGTTCGGCAGCGACGTCTGGAACACACCGTTCTTTCTCGTCGGGCGGGGACTCGGCGCGATCTTCGGCTTCCAGCCGACGATCTTCCACGTCAGTTTCGAGGAGATCTCGATCACGGCTGCCACTCAGGCGGCGTTCGTCCTCACGCTGTACCTCGGCTGGCGGTTGCTTCGCGAGCTCGACTTGCCGCGCGGACCCGCGGTTCTGTTCCTGACGACGTTCGGGAGCCCGCTCTTCTACTACGTCGTCTTCGACCCCGCGATGAAGCACGCGGTCGACACGCTCGTCCTGACGGCGGCGACTCTCTTCCTGCTGCGCGTCTTCACTCGTCGGCACGATCGCGACGCCATCGTCCTCGGGGCGCTCGTCGGCCTGTCGCTGAACATCCGCTACGTGAACGTCGCGTTCTTCTTCGCCGTCGCGTGCGCTCTTGCGATTACGCGCCGGCGTGCGCTGGCGATCGGCCTCGCGTCCGCCGCGGTGGCCGGCGGCGTGATCTTCGCCTTGCCGGCGCTGCGCGGAATCTCCTACTTCGTTCCGAGCTACTTCCCGAAGTCGTCGGCTCTGGGCGGCGCACCGACCATCTCGCGATACGCGCTGGGCGCGCACGCGTTCGTCGCGGACACCTCCAACCCGTTCAACGGGTTCAGCGCCCTGACTCCGCTGAAGATGCTGTTCAGCGCCCAGCGTGGCCTGTTCATCTGGACACCGCTCACCGCAGTCGCGGTGCTCGGCATCCTCTGGGCGTTTCGCCGGGTCGAGCGGGATGAGCGGTGGACGTTCCGCTGGACGCTTGTTGCCGCGTCGACTTCACTCCTCTTGGCCCACTCCATTTGGGGTTTTTGGAACGGCGCGTTCTCCTTCTCGACACGCTTCCTGACCGCGCTGTTCCCGTTGTTCCTGATTGGAATTGCGGATCTGCGCCTGCGAGTCGGCGCTCGGATCTATCCCCTTCTTTGCGCGTGCGCCGCGTGGTCGCTCCTGCTCGCGTTCGTCCACCTGGTCGGCTACGACGGGATCAACGCCGGCGACACTGCGTTCAAGACGGCTCATGTCTTCGTGCGCGAGCCGGGCAACATCACAACCAAGGTTCAGCGCAGGGCGACGGATCGGTGGAGCTACCTCTGGGCGCTGACCCATGGGCGGGATCCCGAACACGTGCACGGGCGCTAGCCGGGCGTGGCCGACGATCTCGTGGTGCTCGGCCAGGACCCGAGGTTCGGCGGCGGCTCGGCGGCGCAGACGGAAGCATTCCTCGCCGGCGCTACCGCGCTCGGCCGGCGCCCGGCCTGGCTCTACGACGAGCATCCCGGGCTCGACAGTGGGCGGATCACCTGGCGTCGGGTGGAGGCCTTGCGCCAACTCGCTGCCGCGCGTCGGCTCGAACCGGCTGCGAGGGCGGCACCATCGCTGTGGGTCGTCGCGGCGCTCGCGCAGCACGGCATGGCCGCGGTGCGTTCCGGACGACCGTACGGCTGTTGGGTCGGGACCACGATCCGGTCCGAGTGGGAGGGGAGAGCGCCCGGCATGCCGCCCCTTCGCCGCGCGGCGGCAGGGCTCAGTGTCCCGGGCCTCGCCGCGCTCGAACGCGGGGTGCTCCGCGGCGCCGCGCGCGTGTACGCCACCTCGCCCGCGAGCCGCGCCGATGTGGCGCGTGCCGCGGGAGTTCCCGAGCAGTCGGTAGGGCTCTTGCCGATCCCGGTCGACCTCGGCGGATTTGCGCCGGCGCCCGACGACACGTGGCAGGAGCTGGCGGCTCGCCCCGTCCTGGTCTTCGTCGGACGTGCCGACGATCCGAGGAAGAATGTGCCGATGCTGCTCGAGGCGTTCGCGACGATCCGCCGCCGTTTCCCGCGTGCGGTGCTACGACTCGTGGGGCGGCCGCCCGCCGGACGCGCGCCGGACGGTGTCGAGGCCGTCGGTGAAGTCGACGATGTCGCATCCGAGCTTCGTCGTGCAGCCGTGTTCGTCCTGCCGTCGCGGCAGGAGGGGTTCGGCATCGTCGCGGCGGAGGCGATGGCCGCCGGGCTCCCGGTCGTGACGACGCCAAGCGGCGGCCCGGAGGATCTCGTCAGGCGCTCGGGAGCCGGTGAGATCGCCACCGCCCACACCGCCGGCGCCCTGGCGGCCGCGCTCGAGGCTGCAACCGCCGACCTCGCCCGGCTGTCTGCGATGCGAACTCGCGGCCGTCTGTTCGTCGAGCGCGAGCACGCGACGGAGACGTTTCGCCACGCGCTCGCCTCGGCCCTCATCGAGGTCGATGAGGCATGACGTCGGTCGCCGCCGTGATCGGCAACTACAACGGCGCGCCGTTCCTCGAGGATGGCGTCGAGAGCCTGCGCGCGCAGGATCCCGCACCGTCGGAGATCGTGGTGGTCGACGGGGCGTCGGCCGACAGCGGCGTTGAAGTCGCGGAGCGGCTCGGCATTCGGGTCATCCGCCGGCCGAACCTCGGTCTCGGCCACCTGTACAACGTCGGAGTGGCTGCGACCACCGCACCCTATGTCTTCCTCGCAAACAACGACATCGCGCTCGAGCCCAACTGCCTCGCGCTGCTCGGGCGTGCGCTCGACGCGGACGAGTCGGTGTTCGCCGCCGACGCGCGTCAGCTCGACTGGAACGGCGTACGCACGATTCACGCGCGCACGACCCTCACTCGCGGTCGGATGACGCGCGAGTACCTCCCGGGCTTGCATCTCGATTCGAACGTCCCGGCCGACGAGGTGACGCCGACGGTCTGCGCCAACGGTGCCGCAATGATGGTGCGCCGGTCGCAGTTCGAGAAGCTCGAGGGCTTCGATGAGACGTTCTTCATGGAGTGGGAGGACCTGGACGTGTGCTGGCGAGCATGGCTACACGGCTGGGCCACGCTGTACGTCCCCGACGCCGTCGTACGCCACCGCGTCGGGGCAGTGACGACGTCTGACGTTCAGCCACGACGGTCCGCTTCGTCTCATCACAATCTCGTCCGGTTTGCGTTGAAATGTCTTCCGCGTGGCGCCGCCGCACGAGTCGTTCTCGGTGAGCTCCTTCGACTTCCGGCGCATCCCCGCTCTGTAACTCTCGGGCTGGTCTCGGTCGCGCGGCAACTTCCCGGGATACTGCGTGCGCGGCGGTGGGCGGCGGACAACAACGAGACTCTCTTCGAGTCAATGGTGGTTCCGCGATGAGTCGCAACGTCCTCGTCGTCGCGAACGACCACGTGGGCTCGATGATGGCGGGTCCGGGGATCCGCTCGCTTCGCTTCGCCACCGAGCTCGCGCGGGATCACACGGTGACACTGGTCGTCCCGTTTGCTACTGACATCACGGACGAGCGAATAACCGTCGTGCAAGACGACCCGTGGGATGCACGCCGGATGAACGAACGTGTCAGCGGGTTTGACGTTGTCGTCGCGCAGAAACTGCCGGTGATGACGATGGGTCGGCTTGCTCGTAGCCGGACCCTCGCAATCTACGACCTGTACGCGCCGTTGGCCGTCGAGGAGCTTGCGTCGCACTCACGGGAGCGTCGTACCCGCCGGGCCGATGCCGCCTGGCGTCTCACGGCGGTGACGCAGGAGGCGGCCTTGCAATGCGGCGACGCGTTCGTGTGCGCAAACGAGCGCCAGCGCGACTTCTGGCTCGGGTGCCTGCTCAGCGCGGGTCGGGTCCAAGCTGCTTACGCCGCCGATCGGTCGCTCCGGGCGCTGATCGACGTTGTGCCGTTTGGCATCGAGGACGCGCCGCCCACTCCTTCGAACCCGGTGCTCAAGGGCGTCATTCCCGGAATCGAGCCCGGTGACAAGGTGCTGCTGTGGGGCGGCGGCATATGGAACTGGTTCGACCCGATCACAGTGATACGCGCCGTGGATCGCATCGCAGCGCAGCGGAACGACGTCCGCCTCTACTTCCTCGGCTTGCGCCATCCCAACCCGGGAGTCGCGGAGATGGAGATGGAGAGACGCGCCATCGCTCTCGTGGACGAGCTCGGCCTTAAGGATCGCGTGGTCTTCTTCAACGAGAGCTGGGTTGCGTATGAGGCGCGCGGTCAGTACTACCTCGAGGCCGACATCGGAGTAACGGCGCACTTCGACGATCTCGAGACGCGGCTTGCCTACCGCACGCGGCTCCTCGACTGTCTCTGGGCGGCCGTCCCGATCGTCACGACGAGCGGTGACTCACTTGGGTCGCTCGTGCAAGAGCGCGGGCTGGGCGTCGCTCTCCCGCCCGGCGACATCGACGCGTGGGTTAGTACGCTCACGAACCTGCTCGACAATGAGGACGATCGGTTGGGGATCCGTGAGCGAATCGCACGCGTTCGATCGGAGTTGGCATGGTCGCGCGCAATTGAGCCGCTGCGCGCCCTGGTCGAGGCGGCGACGAAGGCGGGAGGACACCTTTCGTCTCGCCTTGCCGCGAGGTATGTGGGTGCGCGGGCCGAGAACGCCCTGCGCCGTCACGGCATGTTTGGGGCGTCGTCGCGTGCCGTTCGTGCTCTCGCGGGTCGTACTGCTCCACTCGAGGAGCGAGTCCGGGCTCAGCTACGGTAGGCGCGATGGCATGGATCGAGGCGAAGACGGGGCGCCGTCGCCTGAATCGCCTCGCGCATCCGGCCCGCGTCTTGCGCGTCATTGCCGCGGCGGACTTCAAGCTCAGGTACTCGGGGTCTGCGCTTGGGTATTTCTGGTCGATCGCGAAGCCGCTTGCTCTTTTTTCGATGATCTATGCGGTATTCGGTCATATCTTCAGGCTCGGGTCGATCTCGCACTACTACCCGGTCTCGCTGCTCATGGGCATCGTCGTCTTCACCTTCTTCGGCGACGGATCGTCCGTCGGCATGTGGTCACTCGTCCAGCGCGAATCGCTACTTCGAAAGCTCAGTTTCCCGAGGTTGATCATCCCGACCTCAGCGACTCTCTCGGCCGCCATCACCTTCGCCATCAACGGTGCCGTCGTCGTCGTCTTCATCGCGTGGAACGACATCGGCCCGCGCCTCTCCTGGTTCCTCGTCGTGCCCCTGCTCCTGGAGCTGTACATCTTCGTACTCGGAGTAGCGTTGATCCTCTCCGCACTCTTCGTTCGGCTGCGCGATGTCGGCCAGGTGTGGGAGCTCGTCCTTCAGTTGATCTTCTATGCCTCGCCGATCATCTATCCGATCGGATTTCTTCCGCCGTTCGCGCGGAAGATCGTGTTCATCAATCCGCTCACGCAAGTGCTGCAGGATCTTCGATCGATCTTGTTGTATCCTGACCTCCGCCCGAACCGGTTGACAATCGCGCAGACGTTCGGCACATCGGCAGCACGTTTGATTCCGATCTCCATCGCTCTCCTGACCCTGGTCGTCGGTCTCGTGTTCTTCCGGCGCGAAGAACCATGGTTTGCCGAACGGATTTGATGCTCTCTGGATCCAGCGCAATCGAGGTCAACGATGTGGCGAAGGCGTTCAGACTTCCGCATCATCGCCGCACGACGATCAAGGACCACCTGCTCCATCCGTTCGAGCGCACGACCTTCGAGCGGTACGTCGCGCTCGACGGCGTCACCTTCGAGGTCAAGGCGGGAGAGTTCTTCGGCATCATCGGTGCGAACGGCAGCGGGAAGAGCACACTGCTGAAGATCATCGCCGGGATCTATCCCCCGAATCGCGGCTCGGTGCGTGTCGAGGGACTGCTGTCCCCGTTCATCGAGTTGGGCGTCGGATTCAACCCGGAGCTGTCGGCGCGAGACAACGTTCGGATCAACGGCACGCTGCTCGGTCTGACCGGGCGCGAGCTCAGCCGCCGTTTCGACGACATCATCGCGTTCGCCGAGCTCGAGCATTTCGTCGACCAGAAGCTCAAGAACTTTTCGTCCGGGATGCAGCTCCGACTTGCGTTCTCAATCGCGATCCAGGTCGACTTCCAGATTCTCGTGCTCGACGAGGTGCTGGCGGTCGGCGACCAGCGATTTCAAGAGAAGTGCTTCGCCACCTTCGAGCGGTTTCGCGAGGAGGAGAAGACGATTGTTTTCGTCAGTCACGATCTGTCGGCCATGGGACGATTCTGCGATCGCATGCTTCTGTTGGAGCGAGGAAACGTCCGCTCCTACGGTGACCCGGCGGAGGTCCTTGCCGCATATGCGGTGATCAACGCCGCCTGACTTGGTGGCACGCCTACCCCTTGGGCCTATGCAAAACGGCGATGGCGCGCGTGACTGAGCGCATCGGTCGCACGGCGCCAGACGTTCGTCGATGACTCGCGCGTTGCGAGGATGGCAGTGAGCATCAAGTCGTCGGCGGAGTTCCATAGCTTCTTGACCTTGAGCTCCGAACGGTTGACGACCGCCGTTAGCCCGTCCTCGCCGAGGTAGAAGTTGTGAACCGAGCAGGCGATGCTCCCGAGTTGTCCGCGCTCTCGAAACCCTTCGACGAAATCGAACGACGGGACTTGGAGGGCGAGGACGCCGCCGTCACTGAGCAATGACCCCGCATCCCGGAGAAACGTCACTGGATCGAGCGTGTGCTCGAGCACGTGCCATGCGATCACGAGGTCGAATCCGCGATCAGTTCTCGGAATCTCCGCCAGCGACGCGTAGACCGGGACTCCCACCGTTGACCGCGCCTCTGCCGCCGCGACTGATGAGAGCTCGACGCCGGTTGGGTCCCATCCGAGGTGCTGGGCTGCTGCGAGGAGGACACCACGATTGCAGCCGATGTCCAGCAGCTTTTCGCGGCGTGGCGCGTATACGGTCAGCGAATCGAGCATTGTCATGAGGGCGACGAGCTGACGATCCCGCTCTTCCGGACTGATGCGGTAGAAGTCGTTTTCGTCTTCGAAGAGCTCGTTCTCGTCCAGCGTGAGACGAGGGTTCAGAAAGGAGATGCGGCAGAAGGAGCAGCGTACGACCCGAAGGATGCCGCCCGGAAACAACCCGTCCGGATAGCAAGTCGTCTGGGCGTTATCGCTGATCGTCGTTCCACAGATCGGACAATCCCGCAGTGTCTCCACAGTTCAGAGCCTCATGCGCAAGCGGCGGACTGCATCGGCAGCTACCGTCGACCCGTGCGCTGCAATATCGCCAGCCCGCACGCGTCCCTGTAAACCAGTGCGTTCGCATCGGCACCGGGCGCGACGAACGCATTCAGGTTGATTGCGCTCATCTCGCGGTGTTCCGGAACCCATTCGGCCAGCGCCTGCCCCACGCCACCCTGTGCCTTAGTGTCCCAACGCTCGGCAAAGGTGCTCGTGTCGTGCAGCAGCATCAGTGCCCCGACGGGCAGTTCGTCCGACCACATGTCGAGCTCGCGGAGCGTGTGTCCATACTGGTGCGAGGAATCGATGAGCACCAACTGCGGCTGTGCACCGAGTGCGGAACGAGACTCTCGGATGGAGACGGGATCCGCCGAGTCACCGACGTGGAGCGTCACGTAGTCGGCGAGGCCCGCACGGACGATCCAGCGACGAGTGAAGGCTGTGGCGTCTGCATCGATGTCGATGGAGAACAGTCCCCTCTGAGCGTTCATCCGGCGCAACATGAAGCCGATCAGCAATGACGAGTATCCGGAGTAGTGACCGAGCTGAACGATGCGTCGGATCCCTCCGCCGGACACGAATCCCTGGACAAGACACATCGCTGGAACGTTGATCTCGCCCACCAGCTGATGGTCCTCGGTTTCTCGGAACCATGCTTCCAAGATCTCCCACTCGGGATCCAAGAGCGTCTCGTAGATCGAGGGCACGTAATCCGTGTCGCCCAGTTGATGCCACCAGTAGCGGTCGTGCCGCAGGGTGCGAAACGACTCGGATCGTCGCGCGTTGGAGACTGAGATGTCGGTGCGATGCCGCTTCAGTAGGCGCATCACGATGTGGCTTGGATTGTCTCGCGCTCTCGTAGCCGCGTCTCGACGAGGTCTCGGACGATAACTCCCATCTCCTCCTCCGTCGGGAAGTTCGCGACGAATCGACGGCCCTGTTCACTGCGTGCGGCACGCTCTTCGCTGTCCGCGAGCAGATCGCTGATCTGCGCCGCCATCCTCGATGGGTCGAGATCCACCTGGAGCGCGATGTTGCTCTCGCCGCCGTAGTTCAACGCGGAAAACTCACCTTCGAGGTCGACTACGACGAGTCCGCAGGCCATCATCTCGTACGGCACGAGGCTCGGATTGGTCGGAGAGAAGACCACGCCGACGTCGGCGTTGGAGTAGAGCTCGGCGAGCTGGTCCTGATCGAGGAGGCCGGCGAGGCGCACGGGGAACGAGAGCGCCGCCGTTTGCACGTTCTCGGCGCCGAAGAAGACGATCTCCACGTCCGGCCGTAGACGATGGAGCTCGGCAAGTGCCTTCACCCCAAGCGAATAACACCGGCGCGGCATCTCGGGTTTTGCGAAGAAGAGCAAACGTTTCCGCGAATCGCCGCGGCTCCGGGGGAAATAGGTCGCTGTGTCCACCGGGAACTGGAAGTAATCGGCATCGGCGCCGTACTTGGATCTGAGGATCTGCGTGCACCAAGGGCCGGTCGTGATGTGGTAGAGGCCCAGCCGGTAGGTGTTCTCGGCCAGTAGATACTCGCTTCCCATCGGGTAGAACCATGGCTCGAAGTCCTGGACGTAATACATCACCTCCAGTGCTGCGTGCCTGTTTGCCAGCGCGGGTTCCACCGTCGACCAGTGCGTGGCAAAAATGACATCGCACGGCTCGATCGTTCCGGCGTACCGCTTGGCCGAGGCTTTCAGGGGGAAGAAGTGCCTCTGGATCAGCTCGTTGAGCTGCGTCTCGTCGCGCGCCCAGTCGGTGAAGTAAAGGTCGACCGTATAACCCAGTTGCTCGAACTGGTATGCGGCACGCAGGATGTTGCGGTGGCCTCCGCCTCCGACGAGAAGGCCCGGGATGACCCACGAGATCCGGCGCGTCGCGGACGCGGAGACTGGTGGTTCCCGACTCGGTGGCTTCAACTCGGCTGCCGCCACGAACTCGGCCGCCGCGTCGCGATACCCGTAGGTCGACAGGCTTCGTGTTCTCGCTGCGTTCCCGATGCGCTGCCTCAGCTCCCGTGAGTCAGCAAGCGCAAGGAGCTTCGCGTACCACTCCTCCGGAGTTCGGGCGAGGAGTCCGTCGACCCCGTCGTCGATCGCCGCTTCGTATGAGCTCGTAGGGGATCCCACAGTCGGGACACCGACCGCGCCGGCTTCGAAGATCTTGAGTTCGCTCTTCGCCTCGCAGAACGCGTTTCCGACGACGAGCGGTGCGATGTTGATGTCGATGTCCTGCGTGAGCCTCATGAGTGAGGTGTAGGGCATGAAGGGATGCCGCACGATCCGACTGCCGAATTGCGTCCACGACGCCGGCAGATCGAGATAGCCGACGATCACGAGCTCGATGTCGTGTCGCTCTACAAGAAGCCGCTCGATCGCGGGCGCGGCTTGGGCGAAATCCTTCTGGTGTGTGCGCGAGCCGCTGAAGTAGCCGATGCGTACGGGGCGTTCGGGTTCGTCCGTCTCACTCGCGGCCGTGTCCGCTTCGCCGGCAATCGAGAGCTGCAGAGCATCGAGGCTGTTTCGTACGACAGTGGCCGGAACTCCGAGTTGCCGAACGCGCTCTGCAAGAAACGCCGTCGGGCAGAACACCATGTCCATTTCCAGAATCAGCTCGCGATATCCGAGCACGCCCTGTACGTACTCTCCGCGTGACGACTCGGGCAGTAGGTTGAAACCGTCGATCTCGCCGATGATCGTCGGCTCGAACACGAGGTCGTCGAAATCGCCGATCACCCGGCCGCCGCGACGACGCACACGCTGGAATACCTCGCTCATCGAGTCAGCGCGATCGCCGAAGACGGCTCGGAACACGACGAGGCGCTTGGGAACGATCTCGTGCTCGAGCAACAGACCGACATCAGCCGCATCCAGGACAAGGACTCGGTAGCCGAGCTCGCGGAGACCGTCGACAACGTTGCCGACTCGGTACCGCTTCGACTGTCCCTCGAGGCACCCGATCAGGAACACCACGTCGACGGTGCCGGCGGCGACGCCTTCGAGTGTCGACTGCGGCGTCAGAGAGACATCGCTCCATGGGTCGAGTGGTGTCGGCCGCTCTCTGAGGGCCTGCACGACGTGGCGGGCCGCTGCGCTCGCGAGGCCTGCCGTGCCTTGGCGATCGCGAACGCGTACTACACGGGCGCGAAGCGCCGATGCCCGGCTCATCGCGCCTCGGACATGCCGGAGCGGCGACGTGACGCGCCAGCTCAGCGTCTCCGCCATCGCCTGCGCGTGTCGTTCGGCCGCCGCTCGCTGCGCGTCCGCGCGGTCTCGTGCGCGTTGTGCGCGCCTAAGCCTGTCCTGGAGGTCGCGATTAGCGATCTCAAGCGCAGTCTCCGCCGGCCCAGACTCCGGCTGGCGCGCCTCGAGCTCGGCTACGAGCCGTCCCTCCGATTCTCTTAGGACGTCGACGTCATGCTCGAGGTTCAGCACATACTCATCGCCTCCGGCCACATGGACCGGACGGAGCTCCACGTCGTCCATCGACGCGTCGCCGACGACGGCGACGAAATAGTCGGTGTTCTGGGGCAGAAGCTGCTCCGGTCGGAGGAGCACCACGTCGGCGTCGTCCGACCCGAGCTCGATGTCGATCCGTGACCCGAACTGATTGACCTCGAACCAGTACCGGGTGCTCTCGAAGCGGCTTTCGAGCAACTCCCGCAACTCCGGGAAATCGAGCTCCTTCACGTGAAACAGGGAGCGGGGTTGCTCACCGCGCGGTCGCGGGGTCGAGATGAACGCAGCACCGGCCGGCGCGAGCGCCCGCCGAATCGTGTCCAGGACGGCACCCTGATCGTGAACGTGCTCGATGAGCTCGAAGCACGTCACCAGGTCGAACTTGCCAAAGTCGAAGTCTTCCGCAGACGCAAGCCGGTAATCGATCGTCGGCCGTGCGTATTGCGACTTTGCATGCTCGATTGCGTCTGCCGAAACGTCGAAGGCGACCACCTCGGCCGCTCCGGCGTCCGCTAGAGCCGCGGATCCGTAGCCGACGCCACAACCGATGTCGAGGACCCGGCGATCCCGGGCAAGCTGCGCGGCGAATCGGTACCGGGCGAGATGCTCGTGGTACATCTTGGCGGCGAACGTCGGCTCGCAATTCGCTGCGCCCGGGACGAGTCTCTCACCCGTGAACTGCAACATCGCGGAGCGCACACCTTAGACAAACTCTTTGACACCCTGCGTCTAGCCTGTCGGAGTGTCCCCGCAGGCCGCCCGGCTCCGCTTGCTCGTCCTCAACCAGTACTACCGGCCGGGCGTGGAGGCGACCGCGCACCTGTTGACCGAGCTCTGCGAGGAGCTGGCGCGTGACCATGACGTCACCGTCATCACCGGCCGCCTTCGCGACTACGAGGACGAGCCGGACTACGAGGTGTGCAACGGGGTCGAGATCGTTCGCGTGCACTCGACGTCGTTCGACCGCGCGCCGCTCCACCGGCGCGCGCTCAACTACTTCACCTACCTCGGCCGGGCGCTCCGCCGCGGCCTCCGGGCAAGGCGCCCCGACGTCGTTCTCTGCATGACCGACCCGCCGATGGTCGGGGACGTTGCGTTGCTCGTGGCGCGCCGCTTTCGCCGGCCGCTCGTGGTGATCAGCCAGGACGTCTTTCCGGAGATCGCGGTCGAGCTCCGGCGCCTGACGAACCCGGTCCTCGTCCGCGCGCTCGACATCCTCATCCGCTGGTACCTGCGCCGTGCCACTCGCGTCGTTGCGATCGGCGAGACGATGCGGATGCGGCTCGAGGCAAAAGGAGTGCCGCCGTCGCGACTGCGGGTGATCCCGAACTGGGCGGACACCTCGGCGATCGTGCCGCAGGAGCGGGACAACGCGTGGGCCCGCGAGCACGAACTCGTCGACCGGTTCGTCGTCATGCACTCCGGCAACGTCGGGCACGCACAGGATCTGGAGACGCTGATCCGGGCGACGCCCACCCTCCGCGATCTGGACGGTCTCGCGGTCGTGGTCGTCGGCTTCGGCGCGCGGCACGCGTACCTCGAATCATTGCGCGACGAACTGGGCGCCGACGCGGTCCGGTTCCTTCCGTACCAGCCGCGCGAGCTGCTCTCGCTCTCCCTGTCGAGCGCCGACGTCCACTACGTCGGGCTCGCGCGCGGGCTCGCCGGCTACGTCGTCCCGAGCCGGCTCTACGGGATCCTCGCCGCCGGCCGCCCCGTGCTGGTGGCGGCGGACCCCGCCAGCGAAACGGCGCAGCTCGTGCGGCACGTCGGCTGCGGCATCTGGGTGCCGCCGGGCGATCCAGCCGCGGTCGGCGCTGCGATCCGCGACCTCGCGGCCGGCGAGCACGACCTCGTGGCGATGGGGCGGCGCGGACGCGAATACGTCGAGGCAGAGGCGGGACGCGACGCGGCCTTCGCCCGCTACCGCGCGCTGCTGGAAGAGCTAGTACACCCGTCCGCAGGTTCGGCCCGGTTCCCGGCGGCGTCTCGCCGCCCGTGGCGGCGTCCTCGGTTGCCCCGGTAGCACCGCTACCGGGGCGCCCTGCGTCCTTGCCACGAACGCCGAGCCACTCGCCGGGTAACCGACCCAACCCACGGACGGATGTACTCAGCGCACGTAGATCCGGACGCCGCCCGCGTCGTACCGGAGCCGAAAGTTGCTGCGCACGTAGGCGAGTACCCGCGGGCGGTCGCGCAGTGCCCGCGAGACGACCACCGCGCGTGCGCGGCGAAGGTCGGCCACGACGTCTGCGTCGGTCAGCGAGCCTGCCTCCCAGCGGAGCCGCGCCAAGTCGACCAGCTCCCCGACGACGCGGCGGTGCGCGAGAAACGACACGATCGGGCGGTCGTCGACGATCAGCGACCCGGGCGGCGTCAACCGCGAGAGCGTGCGCGCGGCGGCCACGTTGCTCGGCGGCTCCGGCGTCCGCGCGGCGTCGACCCGGTGGAGCTGCTGCACGTATCCGACGGCGACCGCGACGGCAAGCGCCGCGACGGCGACGACCGGCCGCGGCACGAGCCGCAGTGCGGCGCCGAGCGTCGCGCCCGCGGCGATCGCAACCGTGAACGGGAAGTCGATCAGATGGTTGTAGTGGAGCGGCTCGTGCACGAGCAGGAACGCCACCGACAGCACCGCCCACGACCACAGCGGCCACGCATGCAGCGGTCGCCGCAGGGCGAAGGCTGCGAGCGCCACGACTGCCGCGAGTAGCGCCAGCCAGAAGAACGGTGTCGTGTGCGGCACCTGGTCGAGGATCTGGCGGTGCGGATGCGGGATCACCGCCGGCGTCGAGCGGGCGTTCTCGTGATACGTGACGCCGCTCGTCCAGAGATCTCCGAGCGCTGGTCCGTGCGCGGCCAGGACGACCCCGACCACGAAGACGAACCCGCCGAGCGAAGGCAGCGGCCGCCGGCGTAGAAGCCAGACGAGCGCCGGGACGGCCGTGATCGCGGTGAGCTTCACGGAGCCCGCCGCGCCGAAGGCGGCGCCGGCGGCGACCGCCGCGACCGGGCCCTCGAGCGATGCGAGCCCGAGCGCGAGCGCCGTCAGCGCGAGCGCAGGTGGATCGGCCACTACCTGCCACCCGAAGAGGTCGAGCGGCGGCGCGATCGCCAGGAACGACGCTGCCAGGAGCCCACCGGCCGGTCCACCGAACCGGCGCCCCACGAGCCAGCCGCCGACCGTACCGAGGAGCGTGACGCTCAGAACCGCGCACCGCAGCGCGACCACGCCGATGCCGGAGAGGAACGACAGGCCCCGCAACAGGTCGTAGAACCCGGGGAACTGCGC
This sequence comes from Burkholderiales bacterium, assembly GCA_025935595.1. GTDB lineage: Bacteria > Actinomycetota > Thermoleophilia > Gaiellales > Gaiellaceae > PALSA-600. Next base: position 1,108 of record JAICUZ010000014.1, on the reverse strand, counting down.
CGCGAAGACGTCGGACCCGAGCGCCTGCCCGTGCCGCAACGCGTCGACGGCCGCCAGGTAGACACCCTCGTCGTAGTTGGTCGCCCCGTGGATCGGTCGCGAGAAGAGGTACGCCTGCGCAGCAAGGACCGCGGCGAGAAGCGCGACCTCCGCGATGAGGGCCCGGCGCATCCGCGCGAGCGTACTATCGAGCGCCGTGGCCGCCGTCGTCGTCCTGTTCTGGCTCGCCGCCGGGAGCCTCCTCTGGAGCCACGTGCTGTACCCGGCGTTCGCACTGCTCCTTGCATGGCTCGCCGAGCGCCCGGTCCGCAAGGCGCCGTACGAGCCGACGGTCGCGGTCGTCGTCGCGGCGTACAACGAGGAAGCGGTGATTCGCCGCCGCATCGAGAACCTCCTCGCGCAGGACTATCCCGCCGAGCGCATGCAGATCGTCGTCTCGTCCGATGCGTCAACCGACCGAACCGAGGAGATCGCCCTCGAGTACCCGGGCGTGCAGGTTGTCTCGAATCCACGTGGCGGCAAGGTCGCTGCGCAGGACCGCGCGGTTCGCCAGACCCGCAGCGAGATCGTCGCCTTCTCGGACGCGAACTGCACGTGGTCCGAGGACGCGCTGCGCAGGGTGGTGGAGCCGTTCGCCGACCCTGACGTCGCGTACGTGTGCGGCCAGTTGCGCATCCTCGACGCTGCCGGAGACAACAAGGAAGGCGTCTACTGGCGATACGAGATGGCGGTCCGCGACGCGGAGTCGCGGCTCGGATCCGTCACGGGTGGCAACGGCTCGATCTACGCAGTCCGGCGCGCGGACTACATCGAGGTCGACCCGCGCTTCGGTCACGATCTCTCGCTGCCGTACGCGATGGTGCAGCGGGGCCGCCGCGCGGTCTACGAGCCGGCCGCGCACGCGTTCGAGGTGCCGACGCCGACGAACGAGACGGAGTACCGGCGCAAGGTGCGGATGTTCGAGCACTGCTGGCTGATCCTCCTGCGCGGGAAGATGTTCCGGCGGCTCGGGCCGCTCTACCGGCTGGAGATCGTCTCGCACCGCGTGCTCCGCTACGCATCCGGTCTCCTGCACGTCGTCCTGCTCGCGACCTCGCTCGCGCTGGTC
>JAICUZ010000117.1 GCA_025935595.1 Burkholderiales bacterium | reverse complement strand
AGCGCTCGACCATTTCCACGTCCTGCACGAGCGCGAGTATGGAAGTGCCTACGGCGATCCGATCGAAGTCGTGAACGCACGCGTGACGGCGATCGGCAGGCGGCCGACGCTCGCCGACCTGCCGGTCACCGGCGGCCGCATCGACGAGGCGCTCATCGGTGAGAGCGAGAGCTACTTCCGCGTGGACGGCGAGCTACGTGCGCTACCGACGCGGTTCTACGACCGGCACGCGTTGCCGCTCGACGAGACGATCCCGGGGCCTGCCGTGATCTTCCACCTCGACACGACGACGGTCGTTCCGCCGTCGTGGAGCGCCCGTGCGGATCGCTCCGGAAACCTGCTCCTCGCAAAGGAGGGTGCGCAATGAGCTCTGTCACGACGAGAGTCGACCCAGTCACCGCCGCCGTGATCGCCGGAGCGCTCGACTCGATCGCGGTTGAGATGGGCCACAAGCTCGCGCGCATGGCGTACTCGTCGATCATCCGAGAGTCGGAGGATTTCGGCTGCGTGCTCTGCGACGAACAGGGGAGGCAGTTGTGCGAGTCCGCGCAGTCGACGCCGCTCCAATCCGGGCCGATCCCCGGTTACATCGCAGGTATCAACCGGCGCTTCGCCGAGGTCGGTCTCGACTGGAAGCCGGGCGACGTGGTGATCCACAACCATGCGTACTACGGCGCGTCGCACCAGCCGGATGTGGGCTTCGTCGTCCCGGTCTTCTACGACGACGAGCTCGTCGGCTTCTCGGCGACCACGGCCCACCACCTTGACCTCGGCGCGTTGAGCCCGGGCAGCTGCGGGATCGTCGACGCCGGCGACGCGTACGCGGAAGGGCTGCAGCTCGCCGGGATCAAGATCGAGGAGGAGGGACGTCGCAACGATGCCGTGTGGCAGATCCTCCGCGACAACTGCCGCGCGCCGCACCTGGTCGTCGGCGACATGGAGGCGCAGGTTGCCGCCGCGAAGATCGGCGCCGGCCGGTTCGTCGACCTGATCGACCGCTACGGCCTCGAGACGGTGAAGGCGGCGAGCGAGGACCTCATGGACTACTCCGAGCGGATGCTCCGCAAGGAGATCGAGAAGCTCCCGGACGGCACCTACACCGCCGAGGGTCATCTCGACGGGTTCGTCGACCACCCGGACGACCGCTACAAGAACCTGAAGATCAACGTCTCGGTGACCGTCGACGGGGCGGACCTCACCGTCGACCTGACGGGAACCGATCTGCAGGTCGACCTACCGATCAACATGCCGTTCGTCGGTACGACCGACATCGCGATCTGGGTCACGCTGCGTTCGATCCTGCTCGACGCGTGGACGCACGAACCGGTGCCGACGAACTCCGGCCTGTTCCGGGCGATCTCGATCGTGGCGCCGGAGGGATGTCTCGCGAACCCGACGTTCCCCGCGCCGACGATCGCGCGCTTCTGCGGCGGCAACATCATCGCCGACACGCTGATGCGCGCGCTCGCGCCGGTGTTGCCGGAGCAGGTCGCGGCCGGCGTGGGGAACCTGAAGGTCGTCGCGTATTCCGGCTTCTCCGGCGGCCAGCACTGGGTGTACATGGACATCCAGGAAGGCTCGTACGGCGGGCGTCACGGCAAGGACGGGCTCGATGCCGTCGACACCCTGTACGCGAACACGCGCAACAACCCGATCGAGGACATCGAGTCGCACTTCCCGTTGCGCGTCACGCAGTACGAGCTGCTCGAAGACGGCGCCGGTGCGGGCACATGGCGCGGCGGCCTCGGAAGCGTCCGTGAGATCGAGTTCCTCGACGACGCCGGGTACTCGCTCGAGGGAGACGGGTCGGTGTGGGCGCCGCCGGGGTTGTTCGGAGGGAAGGACGGAACGCCGGGTGCCGTCCTCTTGAAGGGAGCCGACGGCGTCAGGGAGCTGCCGTCCAAGTTCCCGTATCGCAAGGCGAAAGCCGGGGAGCGGCTCTGTCTGATGTCCCCGTGCGGGGGTGGATACGGCAATCCGGACGACCGCGACCCCAACGCGGTGCGCTCGGACGTCATCGACGGGCACGTGAGCCGGGAGTCGGCTCGAACCATCTATGGAGTGGAGGGCATCTCATGAAGAAGCGTGTGCTCGCGCCGGCCGCGGCCGTCGCGGCGCTGATCGGAGTCTGCGCGGCCGTCGCCGCGACAGCCGCGTCGTGGTCCGGTGCGCAAGCGAACCTCAACAAGTACAAGGCGGTGCCGGCGTTCGTCGCGCCCGGCCCGGCCTTCAATGCGAAGGCGAAGGCCGGCGGCAAGACGATCTTCGTCATCCCGGCTTCGAGCCAGATCCCGTTCGTCTCGACGATCGCGAACAACATCACCCGCATCGGGAAGATGGCGAACGTCAAGACGACGGTGTGGCAGAACCAGGGGCAGCCGTCGCAGTGGGTGCAGGGGATGAACGCGGCGATCGCACAGAAGGCGAGCGCGATCGTGCTCCTCGCCGGGAACGATCCCGCCTCGCTGCAGCCGCAGATCAAGGCCGCGAAGGCGAAAGGGATCCCGACGATCGTCGCTCATCTCTACGACCTGAAGCAGAAGTCCGCGCCGAACGTCGGCGCCGTCGTGAACATCCCCTACAACATCGCCGGCCGCCTCATCGCCGACCAGGCGATCGTCGCCACCAAGGGGAAGGCGACCGCACTCGTCGTCACGATCAACCAGGTGAAGTCGACCATCCCGATGGTCGCGGGTATCAAGTCGGAGTTCGCGAGCTACTGCAAGGGCTGCAAACTGCAGTTCACCGACGTGACGATCGCCGACGTCGCGACGAAGATCCAGCCGAACGTCCAGGCGGCGCTCACGGCCAACCCGAACCTGAACTACGTCATCTGCCTGTACGACTCGGCTGAGGCGCCGTTCGCGGAGGCGGCGATCCGCGCGGCCGGCCGGACCGGGAAGGTCAAGATCTCGACCTTCAACGGCACGCCCGACATCATGAAAGAGGTCAAGAAGGGCGACATCGTCTCGGCCGATGTCGCGGAGAACCTCGAGTGGATCGGCTACGCGATCGTCGACCAGTCGATGCGCGTGATGGGCGGGCTCAAGCCGGTCGCCGACGAGCACGTGCCCGTGCGGCTGTTCGACAAGTCGAACATCGCGCAGGCCGGCAGCAGCTTCACGTCAGGGTGGGGCAAGTCGTATGTCTCCGGCTACAAGAAGCTCTGGGGGATCAAGTAGCGGTGACGGACGCCACGGCGCGCCTCGATCTGCGCAACCTGTCGAAGAGCTTCGGCGGGACGCAGGCGCTGCGTGACGTGTCGCTCGACGTTCTTCCCGGGGAGGTCCACGGCCTCCTCGGGGAGAACGGCTCCGGCAAGTCGACGCTGATCAAGGTTCTGGCGGGGTTCCACGAGCCCGACTCCGGCGAGTTGCGGATGGAGGGAGAGCCGGTGCCGCTGCCGCTCGCGGTCGGCCAGTTCCGGGAGTTCGGAATGAGCTTCGTCCACCAGGACCTCGGGCTCGTCGAGTCGCTCAGCGTGCTGGAGAACCTTCGCGTCGCGGGGCTCGCATCGTCGCGCTCGCGCTTTCGGATCTCGTGGCGTCGCGAGCGCGCCAAGGCACGCGAGACATTCGCCCGGTACGGGATCCGCCTCGACCCGTCGGCGCCCGTCTCAGCGCTGAAGCCGGTCGAGCGGGCGCTGCTCGCGATCGTCCGGGCGATCGAGGAGATCCGGAGGGACGACCGCGGCCAGGGGCTGCTCGTGCTCGACGAGCCGACGGTGTTCCTGCCGCGCGAAGGAGTCGAGCGGCTTTTCTCGCTCGTGCGGGACGTCGCGGCGTCCGGGACGTCCGTCCTGTTCGTGTCGCACGACCTCGACGAGGTGCGCGAGATCACCGATCGCGTCACGGTGCTGCGGGACGGAGCGAACGCGGGCACCGTCTCCACCGCGGAGACGAGCGAGCAGCAGTTCGTCGAGCTGATCATCGGCCGCCGGCTGGCGGCGCTTCCCGACATCCAGCACGCCGACCTCACCAAGAAGCAGGTCAGCGTGCGCGTTGACCACCTCTCCGGTGCGAGCGTCGCCGACGTCGCGTTCGAGATGCACGAAGGCGAGGTCGTCGGGTTGACCGGTCTGATCGGCTCCGGCTTCGAGGAAGTGCCGCATCTGCTCTTTGGCGCACGCCGCGCCCGCAGCGGAAGGCTGTTGATCCACGATGTCTCGATCGACGTCACGCGGCTCACCCCGACGGCGGCGGTTCGCGCGGGGCTGGCGCTGATCCCGGCCGATCGAAAGACCGACGGCAGCATCGCGACGCTGTCGGTCGAGGCGAACGTGGCCCTCTCGGTGATCGGCCGCTACCACAACGGCTTCTATCTCGACCGGCGGCGGATGCGTCGCGACGCCGCGGCGCTCCTGCGCGAGTTCGACGTGCGCCCCGCCGACCCGTCGCTGCCGTACGGCTCGCTCTCCGGTGGTAACCAGCAGAAGGCGCTGCTCGCGAAGTGGTTCCAGACGGAACCGCGGCTGCTGTTGCTCGACGAGCCGACGCAAGGCGTCGACGTCGGCGCGCGGCAGCAGATCTACGAGTTGATCCGCACGGCCGCGCAGGATCGCGGGATGCACGTCGTCTGCGCGAGCTCCGACTACGAGCAGCTGGCGGCGCTCTGCGACCGCGTGATCGTCTTCGGTCGCGGCCGCATCTGGCGCGAGCTCGTCGGGGCAGACGTCACGAAGGAGCGGATCATCGAACAGTCCTACGCGGCGATGGCAGCGGAGGCAGCGCAGGTGGTCGTATGACCGACGTCACCGAGGCTGTGCCGCCGGCGCGCTGGTCGCGGCCGCTTGTCGCGGACCTGGCCGAGCGCTACGCGCTGCTCGCGGCGTGGGGGGTGACCTGCATCGTCTTCGGGATCCTGCGGCCCGACACGTTCCTCACCACGTCGAACTTCACGACGATCTTCGGGTCGCAGGCGATCCTGGTCGTGCTGACGCTCGCCCTCCTGCCGCCGTTGACCGCGGGCGACTACGACCTCTCGGTCGCAGCAACCATGACGCTGTCGTCGATGGTGCTGGCGATCCTGAACGTCAACCACCACTGGTCGATCGGAGCTGCGATCGTCGCTGCGCTCGCGATCGGCGTCCTCGTCGGCCTCATCAACGGCGCACTCGTCGTCCTACTCGACATCGACTCGCTGATCGCGACTCTCGGCAGCTCCACGTTCATCGCCGGCGTCGTCCTCTGGATCAGCAACTCGCAGACGATCAGCGGCGTCTCCCAGTCGCTGATCGACCTCGTCGTCGTCGATCGATTCCTCGGGATCCCGCTGGAGTTCTACTACGGGATCGCGCTGGGCATCGCCATCCTCTACGTCTTCGAGTTCATGCCCGTCGGACGGAGGCTCCTGTTCGTCGGCCGCGGGCGCAGCGTCGCGCGGCTTTCCGGGATCCACGTCGCGCGGCTTCGCTGGGGGGCGCTGGTCGTCTCCGGGTTGATCAGCGCGTTCGCGGGCGTCCTCTACGCCGGGACGCTGGGCTCAGCCGACCCGACGTCGGGTCTCAGCTTTCTCTTGCCGGCGTTCGCCGCCGCGTTCCTCGGTGCGACGACGATCATGCCGGGTCGGTTCAATCCGCTGGGGTCGATCGCGGCCGTGTACTTCCTCGTCACCGGAATCACCGGGCTGCAGCTGCTCGGCGTCCAGACGTTCGTCCAGCAACTGTTCTACGGCGGCGCGCTCGTCCTCGCCGTCGCGCTCTCACAGCTCGCACGCCGGCGCAGCGCGTCGGGCGGCTGAGCTCTCAGTCGACGGACTGGTCGCGTAGCCAGTCCTGCAGCTCGTTCAGCCCGTCGCGGACATACGTCCGGAACGTCTCGATCCGGTCGAAGTCGTCCATCGCCTCGGCCAACGAATCGATCTCGGGCTCAGCGTCGTCGAAGAGTTCGCTCACCGGCGAACCGTGTTCTGCCCGCGTGAGCCGGTTCCTCTCTAGGCGAGCGCTTCGCGCTTGCGGCGTGACGCCGCCGTTTGGCGCTTCGACGCGGACAGCTCGACCTTGCGCAACCGGACCGACTTCGGTGTCACTTCGATCGCCTCGTCGTCACGGATGAACTCGAGTGCCTGCTCGAGCGACAGCGGCCGCGGCGGGATCAGCCGCACGAGCACGTCGGCGGACGCGGCGCGCATGTTCGTGAGCTTCTTCGGCTTCGCCGCGTTCACGTCGAGATCGTCGTCGCGCGAGTTCTCGCCGACGATCATCCCCTCGTACAGGACGTCGCCCGGTGCGATGAAGAGCGACCCACGCTCCTGCAGCGCCGAGATCGCGAACCCGGTCGCGTTCCCGCCGCGATCCGCGACGAGGCTGCCCGTCGGCCGCGTCCGCAGCTCGCCGTGCCACGGCTCCCAGCCGTCGAAGACATGATGGAGGACACCGGCACCGCGTGTCTCGGTGAGGAACTCGGTGCGGAACCCGATCAGCCCGCGCGCCGGCACGAGGTACTCCATCCGCGCCCAGCCGGTGCCGTGGTTGACCATCTGCCGCAGGCTGCCCTTCCGCAGCGCGAGTAGCTGGGTGACGACGCCGATGTACTCCTCGGGGACGTCGATCGCGACGCGCTCGATCGGCTCGTGCACCTTCCCGTCGATCTCCTTCGTCATTACCTGCGGCTTGCCGACCGTGAGCTCGAACTCCTCGCGGCGCATCAGCTCCACGAGCACCGCCAGTTGCAGCTCGCCGCGTCCCTGCACCTCCCACGCATCCGGCCGGTCGGTGGGGAGGACACGTAGCGACACGTTGCCCACGAGCTCGGCGTCGAGCCGCTCGCGCACCTGGCTCGCGGTCAGCCTGCTTCCCTCCGTTCCGGCGAGCGGGCTCGTGTTGATGCCGATCGTGATCGAGAGCGACGGCTCGTCGACCGTCGTCACGGGCAACGGCCGCGGATCGTTCGGATCCGCGATCGTCTCGCCGATCGTCACCCCGGGGAGACCTGCGAGCGCGACGATCTCGCCCGGCCCAGCCTCCTCCGCGGGCACGCGGTCGAGCGCCTCGGTGATGTAGAGCTCCGTCACGCGCGCGTTCTCGATCGATCCGTCGGCCCGGCACCACGCGACCTGCTCGCCCTTGCGCAGCGTGCCGTGCCGGACGCGCAGCAGCGCGAGGCGACCCACGTACGGGCTCGAGTCGAGGTTCGTCACGAGCGCCTGCAGCGGATGCTCCGGGTCGTACTCCGGTGCCGGGATCCGGTCGAGCAGCAACTCGAACAACGGGGACAGATCGGAAGCCAACGAATCGGGGTCCGGGCCTGCGCGTCCCTCGCGCGCGTTCGTGTACACGATCGGGAACTCGATCTGCGACTCGTCGGCGTCGAGATCGAGAAACAGCTCGTACACCTCGTCGACGACTTCGCTGATCCGCGCGTCCGGCCGGTCGACCTTGTTGACGACGAGGATGACCGGCAACTTCAACTCGAGCGCCTTGCGCAGCACGAAGCGCGTCTGCGGCAGGGGCCCTTCGGAGGCGTCCACGAGCAGCAGCACGCCGTCGACCATCGTCAGCCCGCGCTCGACCTCGCCGCCGAAGTCCGCGTGGCCGGGGGTGTCGAGGATGTTGATCTTGGTGTCCTTGAAGCGCACGGCGGTGTTCTTCGCCATGATGGTGATTCCGCGCTCGCGCTCGAGATCCATCGAGTCCATCGCGCGCT
>JAICUZ010000029.1 GCA_025935595.1 Burkholderiales bacterium | reverse complement strand
CGCCGATCTGGTCGGCTTCACGACGCTTTCGGAGCGGCGCGATCCAGAGGAAGTGCGCGAGCTCCTTTCGCGCTACTTCGAAACGTGCAGCCGGCTGATCGGGCTCTATGGCGGCACTGTCGAGAAGTTCATCGGCGATGCAGTGATGGCGGTGTGGGGCACGCCCACTGCGACGGAAGACGACGGTGAGCGCGCCGTGCGCGCCGCGCTCGATCTCGTGACGGCCGTGTCGGCCCTCGGCGACGAGGTCGGCGCGCCGGAGCTCCGCGCGCGCGCCGGCGTGCTGACCGGCGAGGCGGCGGTGACGATCGGCGCCGAGGGCCAGGGAATGGTCGCGGGCGACCTCGTGAACACCGCGGCGCGCATCCAGTCGGCCGCCGAGCCCGGAACCGTGCTCGTGGGAGACACGACGCGGCGAGCGACCGAACAGACGGTCGTCTACGAGGAAGCAGGAACGCACGCGCTGAAGGGCAAGGACGAGCCGGTCGCCCTCTGGCGCGCCCTCCGTGTCGTCTCGGGCGCGCGCGGCCAGCTGAAGTCGACCGGGCTCGAGGCGCCGTTCGTCGGACGCGACCGCGACCTGCGGCGAGCCAAGGACCTCTTCCACGAGTGCGCCGAGAGCGGCAAGGCGCACCTCGTCTCCGTGACCGGCATCGCCGGCATCGGCAAGTCACGGCTCGCGTGGGAGTTCTACAAGTACTTCGACGGCATCGCGCAGACGACCTACTGGCACCGAGGTCGGTGCCTCTCGTACGGCGAGGGCGTGACGTACTGGGCGCTCGCCGACATGGTGCGGATGCGCTGCCGGATCGGCGAGGAGGACGAGCCGGCCGTCGCGCGCGAGAAGCTCGAGCGGTCGCTCGAGGAGTACCTGGCCGACCCGGAGGAGCGCGCGTTCGTCGAGCCGAGGCTCGCGCACCTGCTCGGCCTTGCAGAGCACGCGGTGCGGGACAAGCAGGACCTGTTCGCAGCGTGGCGGCTGTTCTTCGAGCGCCTCGCGGACGTCTACCCGACGGTGCTGGCGTTCGAGGACATGCAGTGGGCGGACGCGAGCCTCCTCGACTTCGTCGAGTACCTGCTCGAGTGGTCGCGCAACTCACCGCTCTTCGTCGTCACGCTCGCCCGCCCGGAGCTCGCCGAGCGGCGACCGACCTGGGGCGCCGGGCTCCGCAACTTCACCTCGCTGTATCTCGAGCCGCTGCCGCGTGAGGCGATGGAGCAACTCCTCGCGGGCCTCGTCCCGGGATTGCCCGAGCAGACGCGCGAGCAGATCCTCGCCCGCGCGGAGGGTGTTCCGCTTTATGCAGTCGAAACCGTGCGGATGCTGCTCGATCGCGGGCTGCTCGTGCAGGACGGGCCGGTGTACGTACCCGCCGGCGAGATCGGCGAGCTTGAAGTGCCCGAGACCTTGCACGCGCTGATCGCTGCGCGCCTCGACGGTCTCTCGGGAGAAGAGCGGCGGTTGCTCGCAGACGGCGCCGTGCTCGGGAAGGTGTTCACCTCGGACGGGCTGGCAGCCCTCTCGGGGCTCGAGGCGGGCGCGCTCGAGCTGCTGCTCGCATCGCTCGTGCGCAAGGAGGTGCTCGCGGTTCAGGCGGATCCGCGGTCGCCCGAGCATGGTCAATACGGCTTCCTGCAGGACCTTGTGCGCCACGTCGCCTACGAGACGCTCTCGCGCCACGAGCGCCGGGCCCGCCATCTCGCCGCGGCGGAGTTTCTCCGCACCTCGTTCCCGGACGAGGACGAGATCGCCGAGGTCGTCGCCGCGCACTACGTCGATGCGTTCGAAGCGAACCCCGACGCGCCCGACGCGGCCGACGTCCGGCGGCTCGCCCATGAGGCACTCGTGCGCGCCGGGGGGCGCGCCGAGTCCCTCGCTGCAGCGGGAGAGGCGCAGCGGTACCTCGTCCAGGCAGCAGAACTGACGGAGGACCGGAGCGAACGGGCTGGCCTTCTCGGGCGCTCCGGCTGGCTGGCCTACGGCGCGGCCGACTTCGAGGCCGCCGTGCGCCTCCTCACCGAGAGCATCGAGCTCTATCGGGCGACGGGGGAGAGCCACGCTGCAGCACAGGTCTTGAGCCGGCTCGCATTCGTCGTGCGCTGGCAGGGACGCTTCGACGAGGCGGTCGCGATGATGGAAGAGGCATACGACGTACTCAAGGACGAGGAGCCGGACGAGGATCTCGGTCTGCTCTTCCAACGCTTGGGAGCTGCCTATACGTTCGCCGGCGACTGGGAACGTGCGCGTGAGCGGCTCGACCGGGCGACCGAGATCGGCGAGGGTCTGGGCTCCGCGCTGCTGCTCGCGGGCACGTTCAACAGCCGCGGGATCCTCGCTGCGTATACCGGTCGCCAGCAGGAACGGCTCGCCATGCTCCGCCAGGCGCGCGAGATCGCTCTCGAGCACGACCTCGAGGCGCTCGGGTCGATCTACTTCAACCTCTCGGACGCCGAGTTCTTTCGAGATCAATACGAGGAGGCGCTCAACTACCTCGAGCAAGGGCTTGCGCTTGCGCGCCGACGAGGCAATCGCCTCGGCGAGTGGGCGACGCTGGCGGAGACGACGTTCCCGCTCATGATGCTGGGGCGGTGGGACGAAGCGCTCGAGCGTGCGGGTGAGATCCCAGAGGATCGGCTGCAGGAGACCACGACGCTGAGCCTCCTCGAGTCGTCGGTGCAGATCAGGATTGCCCGGGGCGAAGTGGCCGAAGCTCGCCGCGTCCTCGGCCTCTATCCGGAGACGTCGGCCGACGTGCAGGAGCGGTCATCCGTTCTCGGTGCGCGAGCGGCAGTGCTGCGCGCGGAGGGCCGGCTCGAGGAGGCAGTGGCCGCCGCGCTCGCCTGTCTCGATTATCAGTCGGGGACGACGCCGGCTGCCGTGTTCTCGCCGCAGCAGGGGAAGCAGGCGTTCCCGCTCGCCGTCGAGACATTGCTTGCGCTTGGCCGTCGTGGCGAGGCAGCCGAATGGGTGGCAAGGTTCGATGCGGTGCCGCCGGGTCTGCGGCCGCCGTTCGCCCAGGCGCAGGCAGAGCGGCTGAGATCGCTCCTCGACGGCGATCCCTCCGGGTTCGCTCGCGCAGGCGCTGCGTTCGACGAGCTGCGGATCCCGTTCTGGGCGGCGGTCGCGCGGCTCGAGGAGGCGGAGCTCGTCGATTCCGTGGAGGAGCGGGAGCGGCTGCTTGCGTCGGCTCGCGGTGAATTCGAACGGCTTGGTGCGCAGCCTTGGCTCGACCGCGCCGATGCCGCGCGCGGGGGCGTCGCCGTTCCGGCCTAGCTGAGCTGCCTACACAGGTTGTGAACGTCTGAGGGTTACATCCGGACCGCGGGCGAGCCTGATCCAGGCTCCGACCGGGCAGCCATTCGTCTGACGCTGCTCCGCTACCTCACACAGGCCGCCGCGAGGCTCATCGCCTGCAGCGCCGGAACGAACGTGTAACAGCCGACGCGGCTCGACACGAACTCGCGCACGGTGGAGACGTACATCGGCGCGAGCGGGGCCGCCTGCCGCATCAGATCGGCGTCGAGCTTGGCGTACTCCGCGCGGCGTCGTGCTCCGGAAAGGAGCGCATCGGTGTCCATGCGCTTGTTGAAAGCCGGGTGGTCGAACTGCGCCCATTGCACGTTGTTCTGGGTTGTGATGCGGCTCCCGTTGAGAAGCAGGTCGATGTAGTCGTACGGGTCGATGAAGTCGGGTCCCCAGCCGATGTCGACCATGTCGTACCGCGTGTTCGTGTTGCCGATCAACTTGAGTAGTTGGTCGAACGGGACGGCCCTCACCTGCACCTGGATGCCGGCGGCGGCCAGGTCGCGCTGGATCAATTGGTCCTGGTTCTCAAAGGGCTGGCCGACGCCCGAATAGAGAATCAGCGAAACGTGGCGGCCCGCCACCAGCGCGCGTGCTCGCGCGACGTCTGGGTGGTTCGGATAGAGCGAGGCGTTGTGGTAACCGGGTACGCCCGGAACGAGCACCTGATCAGTCGGCTTGCCGCCGTACGGGCCGTTGAGTCTCGCGATCGCAAGTCGGTCGATCGCATAGTTGACGGCCTTGCGGAGCCGCACATCCCGAAGGGGACCGTGGGCAGTGTTCAAGGCGAGGTACTCGAGCAGCAGGCCGTTGTGCACGAAGAACCGTCCACGGTTGACGCCGTACTTCTTCACGAGCGTCTCGATCGAGGTCGGAGGAAGGCCGCCGAGGTCGTAGTCCGCCTGGCCCGCCCGCACCTGCAGGAGGCTGGTGTCGAGGGAAGTGCCGGTGGTGACGACGATCCGATCGGCGTGCGCGGCTCGCGGGCCGTGGTAGTTCGGGTTCTTCTGGAGAACGATCTCGCGCCCCTGGTCGAAGGCAGCGATGTAATACGGCCCCGCCATAGGAGGAAGGTCGACGCCGTGGGTCGAGAGGGGCAAGGCAACCGGCTGTGCGCATCCGAAGTTCATGGCGAGGCGCGCCGGGAACGTGGGCGACCGGGCCGTCAAATGGAACGCGATCGTGTTACCGCTGACGACGATTCCGCGAGGATGTCTCGCTGTTCCGGCGAGCGTGTCGGCCGCCCCGACGATGTCGGTATAGAACTGCGCGCCCGGCGATGCGGACTTCTTCGCGAGCACTCGCTCGAGCGCTCGCGAGAAGCTTGCTGCGGTCACCGGCTCTCCGGTGTTGAAGCGGTAGCCCGACCGCACTGTGAAGGTGTAGGTGAGGCCGTCCTCGGAGACGGTCGGCCACCTCGACGCCGCCTCGGGCACGAGTTGGCCGACGTGCCCCCGCCGGTCGGAGTAGTTGAGCAACCGTAGGCACGTCGCGTAGAGGAGCTGTCCCCCGTAGTACTCGTAGTCGATCGCGGGGTCGAGGGTCGAGATCTGCGTCAACGAAACGTTGACTCGAAGTGTTCCGCCGTCTCGGTGTGACGAGGCGCTACCGGTCGTCGCGGACATGAGGCACGTCAGCACGAGAACCGTTGCAAGACCCCACCGCATGAGCCCGACCCTACGTCCCCTCGGCGCCCGGATTCAAGGCTTGGTTGTGCCACCGAGCGGAGTCATAGTGTCTGTGTGGTCGAGCAGCCGATGGGGACGATCACGATGCTCTTCACCGACATCGAGGGGTCGACCCGGCTGCTCGATGCTCTCGGGGTGGAGAACTATGGCCTGGCTCTTGGCCGCCACCAGTCGATCCTCCGCGGGGCGTTCCTCCGTCACGGCGGTTACGAGGTCGACTCGGAAGGCGACTCGTTCTTCGTGGCATTCTCGCGTGCCGATGAAGCGCTCGCGGCCGCAACCGAGGCGCAGGCCGCCTTGACTTCAGCCGCATGGCCCGGCGGCGCCGAAATCCGGGTGCGCATGGGCCTCCACACCGGCGAGCCGCATGCGTTCCCGCCGAAGTACGTCGGGCTTGACGTCCACCGCGCGGCGCGGATCATGGCGGCGGCTCACGGCGGCCAGGTCGTCGTGTCCGCGACCACCCACGACCTGCTCGACGAAGGTAACGGCCTGAAGGATCTGGGCGAGCACCGGCTTAAGGACCTGTCGGTGCCGATGCGGCTCTATCAGGTTGGTGACTTTGAATTCCCGCCGTTGAAGGCGTTGTTCGACGTCTCGCTGCCGGTGCAGCTGACGCCACTCGTCGGTCGCGTGCGCGAGATCCGGGCAATCGAGGACCGGCTGAGGGAAGGCGCCCGCCTCGTCACGCTCACAGGTCCCGGTGGGATCGGCAAGACGCGCCTCGCGCTGCAGGTCGCCGCCGAGTCCTCCGGGCTTTTCCCCGGCGGCGTCTGGTTTGTTCCGCTTGCTGACGTGGCCGGGCCTGAGCTCGTCGCAGAGTCGATCTCGGCTGCGATCGGGGTGCACGGGTCACCGGCAGCGTGGCTCGCGCGCGAGCCGTCATTGCTCGTGCTCGACAACTTCGAGCATGTGCTTTCGGCCGCGGGTGTGGTGAGCGACCTGCTGGCGCGCGCGGGAGGATTGCACATCATCGCGACCAGTAGGGCGCGTCTCGGCCTCCAAGGAGAGCATGAGTTCGTCGTCGACCCCCTCCCTGCGAACGACGGCATTGAGCTCTTCACGACCCGGGCACGCCAGCTCGTCCGAGACTTCGAGCCCGACGAGCACGTAGGGCAGGTGGTGGCACGGGTCGACGGGCTCCCGCTCGCCATCGAGCTCGCGGCGGCAAGGGTCAAGCTCTTGCCGCCGGCCGAGATTGCCGCTCGCGTCGGTGCCAGCATCGACCTGCTGCGCGGTTCGCACAGCGACGCGCCGGCCCGGCAACGCACGCTGAGGGCGACACTGGAGTGGAGCTACGCGCTCCTCGGTGAGCACGACCGCGAGATCTTTGCGCGGCTCGGAGTGTTCGACGGCCGCGTTGGCCTCGAGGACGTCGAGGAAGTGGTTGGTGCCTCACTCGACGATCTCGCGTCGCTGGTCGACAAGAGCCTCGTGCGACCGACAGCCGACGGTCGGTTCTTCATGCTGCGGACCATCAGGGCGCTGGCGGTCGAGTTGTTCGTCGAACGCGAGGACGCAGAGGCGCTCCGCTCCGCCCATGCGCAGTGGATGCTTCGGCTGATCGGGACCGGGTGGCCCGCGCTCGATCCCGTGTCACCCAACGAGCCCAAGCTGAAGCGGCTCATCGGGCTCGAGCCAAATTTGCGACTCGCACTCGAGTGGCTCGCCGCGCACGATCCGTCGGCGTTCGGTCAGGCAGCGGCTCGCCTGTTCGGCTTTTGGCACGTGGCCGGTTTGCATAGGGAAGGTTTTCGCTGGGTCCGGCAAGCGCTCGACTCGACCGAGCCGACCGTCGCTCTGCTCGCGGCGGGGTCCTACCTTTCGCCTGAAGACGCACATGAGTTTGCGAAGAGGCAGCTCGCGCTCGCGCAGGAGCTGCAGGATGCCGCCGGCGAAGCAAATGCATACCGTGCGCTCGGCATCGTCCACACCGCAGCCGGTGAATTCGATCGAGCCGAGGCGTGCGCCGCGCGCGGGTGCGCGATCGCGGCGGCGCACGGCCTCGAGTGGGAACGGCTCACGTGCCTCGGCAATGTCGCGGACGCGGCGCTACACCGGGGCCAGTGGCAGCGAGTTGCGGAGCTGTTGGCACCTGAGATTGCGACGATGGAGTCGCTCGGCCACCTCGAGACGCTCCTGATCAACACGTACAACCTTGCGCAGGCGGAGCTGCGAATCGGAAGGATTGGCGTGGCACGGGCGCGCGTCGCCGTCTTGGTAGAGCGGACCGCGGCGATCGACTTCGAGGAGATGAAAGCCCTGGCTCTGCTCGTCTCCGCGGAGTCGGCGGCGGCAATGGGTGACACCGTCTCGGCGGCACGGTTCGGCGCAGCGGCAGCTGCGACCTTCGAGGCCGTCGACGGTTGGGTGCCGCCTTTCGAACGCAATCAGCTCGACCGGATTGCGCGCGACGCCGCCTGCACGCTCGGAGAGGAGCGTGCCCGCGAACTCGAGCGCGAGGGGCGAGCCCTGTCGACCGCAGATGCACTGGAGGAGGCGCGAGCGGTGCTGGCGGATGCTGCGGCTGCGCCTGACTAGGGCGTGCAGCGGTTGCTGCCAAAGGAGGTTCGAGGACGCTCCGGGCATCGACCGTGCGACATAGATGCCAGAGAAACGCGGACAGCTCGAGCGACGCCCAGGAGCGGTTGGATACCTCGGTGACGTAGCAGTCGTGGAAAGGCTTGAGCTCCCGCAGGAGCTCGGCGAGACTCTTGCCACAGGCGAACCCAATCCAGCGCGTGCTGCAGGTGCGTCCCCATCTGCGGTACTCCCTCCCGATCGCGGGCCTTCGGGAACACCTTCGAAGCGCGAAACGCATCGGACTACACTCCCGCCGTGAGCGCCCTCGACCCGCTAAGCGACGACCAGCGTGACATCCGCGAGCTCGTCCGCACGATCGCTCGCGAGCGCATCGCGCCGCGCGCGGCGGAGATCGACAAGTCGGCCGAGTTCCCCTGGGACGTGGTCGAGGTGTTCCGCGAGAACGACCTGTTCGGCGTCATGTACGACGAGCAATACGGCGGCATCGGGGCGAGTGCGCTGATGACGCTCGTCACGGTCGAGGAGCTCTCGAAGGTGTGTGCCACGAGCGGACTGATCATTGCGGTGCAGGAACTCGGCTCGCTCGGCATCAAGCTCGCCGGCACCGAGGAGCAGAAGCAGCGGTTCCTGCCGAAGCTCGCAAGCGGGGAGTGGCTCGCTGCGTACGCCTTGACCGAGCCGGGCTCCGGCTCCGACAGCGCGGCGATGCGCACCACCGCAGTTCGCGACGGCGACGAGTACGTGCTGAACGGCGGCAAGCGGTTCATCACCAACGCCGGCGTCGCATCCCTGTACGTCGTGTTCGCGAAGACGGACTCGGTCGCGGAGCACAGCGGCATCAGCGCATTCGTCGTCGAGGGGAATGCGCCCGGATTCAGCGTCGGCCGGATCGAGCCGAAGATGGGGATCAAGGGCTCGACGACCGGCGAGGTCTTCTTCGACGAGTGCCGCATCCCGGCCGACAACCTGCTCGGCGAGGAGGGTGAGGGGTTCAAGATCGCGATGCGTATCCTCGACCGCTCGCGGCCCGGCATCGGCGCGCAGGGGCTCGGGCTCGCGCAGGGTGCGACCGACTACGCCGTCGAGTACGCACGGTCGCGCGAGACGATGGGCAAGCCGATCGCCCAGCACCAGTTGATCGCCGGAATGCTCGCCGAGATGGAAACGAAATGCGAAGCGGCGCGCGGGCTCCTCTACAAGGTCGGTCAGATGATCGACGAGGGCGACACCGGTCCCGAGCTGACGAAGCTGTCGGCGATGGCGAAGCTCTACTGCACCGATGTCGCGATGGACGTCACGACCGACGCCGTGCAGGTGCTCGGCGGGTACGGCTACATCCAGGAGTACCCGGTCGAGCGCATGATGCGCGACGCGAAGATCACGCAGATCTACGAAGGCACGAACCAGATCCAGCGGCTCGTGATCGCGCGCGAGATGCTGAAGGAGAACAGGGCCTTCCTGCTTGCCGGGATCGGGTAAGCCCCAGACCTTCCAGGAAGAGGTGTCTGACACCAAGAGCAGTGTCAGACACCAGTCTCACGCGTCGACGGTTTTGAGGAAAGCCTCGACCGTTTCGAGGAAGTCCTCCTGCTCCTCCACGTGCGGCATGTGGCTCGACTCCTCGAAGATCCGCCACTGCGCGCCCGGGATGCGCTCATGGATCTCACCGACGATCCGCGGCGTCGCTTCGTCGTGGCGGCCGGAGATGAGCAACGTCGGCGTCGAGATCTCGTGCAGGCGGTCGGTGATGTCCCATGTCTTCAGCGAGCCGATGCAGTGGAACTCGCTCGGGCCGTTCATCGTGTGGTAGACGGTCGGGTCCTCCGCCATCTTCGCGAACGACCGCTCGACGTAGTCGGGCCAGGGGACGCGGCACAGGTGCCGGTCGTAGAAGACGCGAACGGCGTCCTCGTACTCCTGCGTGTCGGTCGTGCCGTCCGTCTCATGCTGGACGAGCGTCTCCTGCACCTCGGGCGGCAGGTCCTCGCGCAGGCGGTTCGCCTCCTCGACCCACAACGGGATCGACGCAGGCGAGTCGGCGACCACGAGTCCGCGCAGGCCGGCCGGGTGATCGAGCGCATGCTCCATCCCGAGCATCCCGCCCCACGACTGGCCCACCACCGCGTAACGCTCAGAAACACCCAGATGTCGCGTCAGGTCGACGAGCTCGTCCTTGAAGAGCTGCACCGTCCAGAAGTCCGCGGGCGCATCCGGGAGGTGGGTGCTGTTCCCGCAGCCGAGCTGGTCGTACAGCACGCAGCCACGGCCGTAACGCGAGAGATTCGCGATCGGCTCGGTGTAGTCGTGCGCCGCACCCGGCCCGCCGTGGCAGATGACGACGGGGGTGGGGCCGGCGGTCAGGTCGCCGACCACGCGGTACCACGTCTCGTTCCCGTCGCGGGTCATCGTTCCCTCACTCATGTCCCGGCTCCTTTCGCATCCAGTGGGTGGTGGCAGGCGGCGAAGCGGCCGCCACCGTGATCGACGAGCGGCGGCCGCTCGATCTTGCAGATGTCCGTCGCGTAGCGGCAGCGCGTGTGGAACCGGCAGCCGGCCGGCGGCGCGACCGGGCTCGGCACCTCGCCCTCGAGCACGATCCGTTCGCGACGCACCTCCTCCTCGCCCTCGATCGCCGGAATCGCCGAGAGGAGAGCCTCCGTGTACGGATGGACGGGGGCGAGGAAGAGCTCGTCGGACGGCCCGACTTCCACGACCACGCCGAGGTACATGACGGCGATCCGGTCGGAGACGTGGTGCACCACGCCGAGGTCGTGCGCAATGAACACGTAGGTCAGGTCGAAGTCGCTCTGCAGGTCGTCCAGCAGGTTGATCACCTGCGCCTGGATCGACACGTCGAGCGCCGACACGGGCTCGTCCGCGACGATCAGCTTCGGGTTCAGTGCCAGCGCGCGCGCCACGCCGATCCGCTGGCGCTGTCCGCCGGAGAACTCGTGCGGATACCTGTTCACGTGGTCGGGCGAGAGACCCACCGTCTCGAGGAGCTCGCGCACCCGCGTCCGCGTCTTCTCGCGAGACAGCCCGCCGTGGATCTCGAACGGATCGCCGAGGATCTGTCCGACCCGCTTGCGCGGATTCAGTGATGCGTAGGGATCCTGGAAGATCATCTGCATCTCGCGCCGGTACGGGCGCAGGTGCCGCCGCGACAGGTTCGTGATGTCGCTGCCGTCGAAGTGCACCGAGCCCGAGGTCGGCTCATGCAGCCGGACGAGCAGCCTGCCGAGCGTCGACTTCCCGCAGCCGGACTCGCCGACGACGCCGAGCGTCTCGCCGCTCCGAACCTCCAGCGAGACTCCGTCGACGGCATGGACGACGTCGTCACCGCCCCGGAAGGCGGTGCCGCGCACGGTGAAGTGCTTGACGAGGTCACGTGCCTCGAGCAGCGTCTCGGTCACGCCGTCCTCCGCTTGTCGCGGAGCGCCTGCCGCGTCGACGGTTCGAGATGGCACGCGTCAGCGTGACCGGGCTCGACCTTCGCGACGAGCGCCGGACGCTCGTCGCATTTCGGGAAGCGATAGATGCAGCGCGGTGCGAACCGGCACCCGGCCGGTGGGGCGAGGAGCGACGGCGGCTGGCCGGGGATCACCGTCAGTCGACGGCCGCGCGTCCTGCCGACCCGTGGGATCGAGTCGAGCAGGCCCCAGGTGTACGGGTGCTGCGGCTCACGGAACACCGCCTGCTTCGGGCCCTCCTCGACGACACCGCCCGCGTACATGACGACGACGCGCTCGGCGAGGTCCGAGACCACGCCCATGTCGTGCGTGATGATCAGGATCGAGGAGCCGTGGTCCCGGCGCAGGCGCTTCATCAGCTCGAGGATCTGCGCCTGGATCGTCACGTCGAGCGCCGTCGTCGGCTCGTCGGCGATCAAGAGCGACGGATTGCAGGAGAGGGCCATCGCGATCATCACGCGCTGGCGCATGCCGCCGGAGACCTCGTGTGGGTACTCGTCGACGCGCCGATCCGGGTTCGGGATCCCGACCTCGGCGAGCAACTCGATCGACCGGTGCCGCGCCTCGCGTCGCGTCATCTTCCGATGGGCGCGCAGCTGCTCGGCGATCTGCCACCCGACCGTGTAGACCGGCGTGAGAGCGGTCATCGGGTCCTGGAAGATCATCGCGATCTCCGCGCCGCGGACGGCGCGCATCTCGCTCTGTGGCAGCGCCATCAGGTCGCGTCCGCGCAACAGAACCTCGCCGGTGATGATCGCGTTCGGGTCGCGGATCAACCGCATCACCGCCATCATCGAGACGGTCTTGCCGGAGCCGGACTCGCCGACGATCCCGACGACGTCGTCGTTCTCCACCGTCAGCGAGAGCCCGTCGACCGCGCGTACGAGCCCGTTCTCCGTCCGGAACGACACGTGCAGGTCGCGGATCTCCAGAAGACTCTCAGGCACGGCGCACCCGCGGATCGAGCCAGGCGTAGACGAGGTCGACAACCGCGTTCGCGACGACGACGAAGAACGCCGCGTACATCACCGTCGCGAGGATTACCGGCAGGTCGAGGTTCTGCAACGAGTCGAAGGTGAGCTTGCCGACGCCGTGCAGACCGAACACGACCTCGGTCAGCAGGGCGCCGCCGCCGACCAGTGCGCCGAAGTCGAGGCCGAAGAGCGACACGAAGCCGATCAGCGACGTGCGCAGCGCGTGGCGGAAGAGAACGCGGCGCTCGGTCAGTCCCTTGGCGCGCGCCGTGCGGACGTAGTCCTCCTCCTGCGCCTCGACGATCGCGGAGCGGAGCACACGCGCGTAGATCCCGATGTAGAGGATCGAGAGCGTCAGCCACGGGAACAGCAGCGACTTGAACCAGCCCCACGGCGAGTGCGTGAACGGCACGTAGCCGAGTGGGGGGACCCACGAGAAGACGCTCCCGTGCAGGCGGCTCTGCGTGATCAGGTTCACGACCTCGCCGAGCCAGAACACCGGCATCGAGATGCCGATCAGCCCGACGATCATCACGGTCGTGTCGATCGCCGTCCCTCGGAACACGCCGGCGAGCATGCCCATGGCGATCGACGCGATCACCCAGATCACCGCCGCGCCGAACACGAGCGATAGCGTCACCGGGGCCGCCTGCGTCACCTGCGGAATCACCTTCGCGCCGCGGTTCACGTACGACGTCACGTCGCGCGTGATGAACAGCTTCTTCATCATCACCGCGTACCTCACCGGCAGTGGGCGGTCGAGGCCGAAGTCGTGCCGCACCGCCTTCAGCGTCTGCTGGTCGGCGTTGCGTCCCGCGATCCGCGCGGCCGGGTCGACGCCGGGCGTCGCGAAGAAGATCAGGAACGAGAGCACGCTGATCGAGAAGAGGACGAACACCATCGAGACGAACCGGCGCGCGAGGAACCGCAGCACTAGGTGTCCTTGTCCGTCCGCCGCAACTTGGCACGCGGGTCGAGCGCGTCGCGGATGCCGTCGCCGAGCACGTTGAGCGCGAGCACTGTCAGCGCGATCGCGATGCCGGGAGCGAGCGCGACGGCCGGCCGGGTGTAGAGCACGTCCTGGCCGTCGAGGATGATCGAGCCCCAGCTCGCTTTCGGCTCTTGCACGCCGATCGAGAGGAACGAGAGCGCCGCCTCGGTCAGCATGTCGATGGCGAGCATCAACGGGAACAGCACGATGGCCGTCGTGACGACGTTCGGGAGGATGTCGCTCCAGAGCAGGCGCCAATTGGAGGCGCCGAGCCCGATCGCGGCTTCGACGAACTCGCGCCGGCGCAGCGAAAGCACCTCCCCGCGAATCGGTCGCGCGACGTATGGGATGTAGACGAGCCCGATGATCGTGATCGGCAGTAGGAGGCTGCCCGACGTGACGTGGAGCGGTCCCAACGAGAAGCCGCGCGAGATCAGGACGGTCGAGAGGCTGATCGCGAGGAGGTAGACGGGGAACGCCCAGACGACGTCGAGCAGGCGCGACAGGACGCCGTCGACGAGGCCTCCGAAGAAGCCGGCGACGACGCCGATCAACACGGCGAGGAAGCAGGTGATCAGCGCCGCGGAGGTTCCGATCAGGAGGGAGTTGCGTCCGCCGTAGAGCAGACGCGCGGCGACGTCGCGACCCTGCCCGTCTGCGCCGAGGAAGTAGTGGTGGACGTCCCACGTCGGGCCGATCGGCGTGACGCCCAACCCGAGGCCTTGGGTCGATTGCACCATCACGGGCACGCGCTTGCCGTTCACGGTGGTTGTGCCGTCGAGGTTCGACCGGAACGGGTTGGTGTGCGCGATGTGGTGCGCGTAGAGCGGCGCGCAGATGCACAGCGCGACGATGACGGCAAGAAGCGCCACCATCACGAGCGCCACCCGGTTGCGGAGCAGGCGTCGCCGTGCCAGCCGCCATGGGCTGGCCGCGGCGACGGCGAGGTCCCCGCCCGGAGAGGCGAGGACCTCGTCGACGATCGCGCCGCTCACCGAACCCCCCGGTGCGCGGCTACTGCACCCAGGACTGGTCGACCAGCCAGTAGAACTGCTTGCTGAAGACGAAGTTCCCGACGCGCTTCGACACGAAGTCGAGGTGCTTCGGCGTGAACATCGTGGCCATCGGTGCCTGGTCGGTCACCGCACGATCGATCTTCGCCCACATCGCGTTCGCCTTCGGGAAGTTCGTGTTCTCGAGTTTGAGCGCAGCGTTCATCTGGGCGTTGATCGGCTTGTTGCAGAAGCCGGCCATGTTGATGCTGGAGTCGCTGCCGGGGTGGAACGACTCGCAGCCGAACAGGATGTGCAGGAAGTCGGAGGCAGCGGGGTAGTCCTGGTACCACTGCTGCACGTTGATCTGCACGTGGTTTTTCGTGTTCTGCGGATACGTGAACGCGATGTTCCCGGAGATCGCCTTCGCGGTCGCCTTGAACCCGATCTCGTTCAGGACGCTCGCCAGGTACACGCCCACGGCCTTCTGCACCTCGTCGTTCGCCGAGATGACGACGACCTTTGCGCCTTTCTGTCCCGACTCGTTGACGAGCTGCTTGGCCTTCGCCACGTCGGGACCCGACCAGGTCGTGCCGGGGTTCTTCGTGTACGGGCAGTACGGCTTGTTGCCCGGGAAGCCGGGCGGCAGCACCTGGCACGACGGCGTCGCGAGCTTCGGCCCGCCGAAGATCTTGATCAGCGCGTTCCGATCGATCGCGTAGTTGACTGCCTGCCGCGCCTTCAGGCTGTTGAACGGCGGGATGTTCACGTTCATCGGCGCGTACCAGAACGCCGTCAACGGAGTGAGGTGCGTCTGGGCGGCGTACTTCGTGCCGAGCTCGTTCAGCCGGTCGGCCGGCGGGAAGT
>JAICUZ010000212.1 GCA_025935595.1 Burkholderiales bacterium | reverse complement strand
TACGACGTCGAGACCGACCTTTCGGAGGTCGGCACCGTCCTGCAGATCGGCGACGGCATCGCCCGCATCTACGGCCTCGAGAACGCGGTCGCGATGGAGATGCTCGAGCTCGAGCACGGCGTCGTCGGCCTCGCCTTCAACCTCGAAGAGGACGACGTCGGAGCGGCGCTCTTCGGCGAGTGGCAGGAGGTCAGCGAGGGCGAGCCCGTCCGGCGGACCGGCCGCGTGGCGAGCGTTCCCGTCGGCGAGGCGCTCCTCGGCCGCGTCGTGGACTCCCTCGGGAACCCGCTCGACGGCCAGGGCCCGATCGAGACGAGCGAGACCCGGCCGCTCGAGTTCAAGGCGCCGGGCGTCATCGCGCGGCAGCCGGTGAAGGAGCCGCTGCAGACCGGCATCAAGGCGATCGACTCGATGACGAACGTCGGCCGCGGCCAGCGCGAGCTGATCATCGGCGACCGCTCGACGGGCAAGACGGCGATCGCGATCGACACGATCCTGAACCAGCACGACCAGAACGTGAAGTGCATCTACGTCGCGATCGGCCAGAAGGCGTCGACCGTCGCGCAGGTGGTCGAGCGGCTACGCGACGCCGGCGCGATGGAGTACACGACCGTCGTCACCGCGTCCGCAGCGGAGGCGGCCCCGATCAAGTGGCTCGCGCCGTTCGCCGGTTGCGCGATGGCCGAGTATTTCCTCTACAAGGGCGAGCACGCGCTGATCATCTACGACGACTTGACGAAGCAGGCCGACGCGTACCGGCAGCTGTCGCTGCTGCTGCGTCGCCCGCCGGGACGCGAGGCGTTCCCCGGCGACGTCTTCTATCTGCACTCGCGGCTCCTCGAGCGCGCGTGCAAGCTCTCCGACGAGCTGGGCGGCGGATCGCTGACGGCGCTGCCGATCATCGAGACGCAGGCGGGCGACATCTCCGCGTACATCCCGACCAACGTGATCTCGATCACGGACGGCCAGATCTTCCTCCAGTCCGACCTCTTCTTCTCAGGCGTGCGGCCGGCGGTGAACGTCGGCACGAGCGTCTCCCGCGTGGGCTCGTCCGCGCAGACGAAGGCGATGAAGAAGGTTGCCGGCCGTCTGCGGCTCGACCTGGCGCAGTACCGCGAGCTGGAGGCGTTCGCGCAGTTCGGCTCCGAGCTCGACCAGGCGACGCAGTCGGCGCTGAACCGCGGCGAGAAGATGGTCGCGACGCTCAACCAGCCGCAGTACCAGCCCTGGCCGATGGAGGAGCAGGTGGCTGCGCTCTACGCCGGCGTCAACGGGTTCCTCGACGACATCCCGACCGAGGACGTCTCGCGCTTCCAGGACGAGCTCCGCGAGCACCTTCGCGCGCAGAAAGAGATCTACGCGCAGGTCCGCGACCAGGGCGACCTGTCCGACGACAAGGCGGAGAGCCTGAACGCGGAGATCGAGAAGGTGAAGAGCCGCTTCGCGACGTCCGAGGACCAGGCCGCGTAGTGGCCTCGACGCAGGACCTGAAGCGGCGCGTCCGCTCGATCACGAACACGCGCAAGGTGACGAAGGCGATGGAGCTCGTCGCCTCGGCGCGGCTTCGCCGCTCGCAGCAGCGCATCGAGGCGATGCGACCGTACGCGGACCGCATGCTCGAGCTGATGGCCGGCGTGTCGAAGGCAGCCGGTGCCGTGCGGTTGCCGCTCCTCGAGCGGCGAGAGCAGATCGAGAAGGTGGCGATCGTGGCGGTGACCGCAGACCGCGGCCTTGCGGGCGGCTTCAACGCGCAGGTGATCCGCCGCTCCCTTGCGTTGATGCGCGAGCAGCAGGCGGAAGGGCGCGAGGTCCTGTGGTTCTCGACCGGACGGAAGGCGGCGTCGACGCTCCGCTTCCGGCGCATGAACGTCTCGCAGTCGTGGATCGGCTTCAGCGAGCGTCCTGCCTACAACGACGCACAGACGATCGCGCACGCGGTGTCGGAGGCGTACGTGAACGGCGACGTCGACACCGTGTACGTCGTCTATAACGCGTTCGTCTCCGCGCTGACGCAGAAGGTGACGGTGCGCGAGCTGCTGCCGATCCCGACCGACCTGCTCGAGGGCGGCGACGCCGACGAGTCACAGGACGACCGGAACGAGCTCGGCAACCCTGACTTCATCTACGAGCCCGAGCCTGCCGAGATCCTCGCGCGGCTGCTGCCCGTCTACGTCGAAACGGAGCTCTACCGTGCGCTGCTCGAATCGGCGGCGTCCGAGCAGGGCGCGCGCATGACGGCGATGCGGAACGCGTCGAAGGCGGCGGGCGAGCTGATCGACAGCCTGACCCTCGCGATGAACCGCGCGCGTCAGGCGGAGATCACCCAGGAGATCCTCGAGGTGGTCGCCGGCGCCGACGCGCTCGCCGGCTAAACACGGCCTTAACAACTATCCCGAGACACCCGGCGTCTACACTTTGCGACCTTGAGCAGCAAGATCGACATCCAGGCCCAGGACGCCGTTCCGGTCGAGGCCGTCCCCCTCCAAGGCGGGACACCGGTCAAAGCGCGAGGGTACTGGGAGCTCATCTGGATCCGGTTCAGGCGCGACAGGCTCGCGCTCGTCTCGATCGGCTTCGTCGTCTTCTTGCTGTTCGCGTCGTTCATCGGCGGGCCGATCATGAAGCACGTTCTCGGGCACGGCCCGAACACGATCTTCGCCAACGGCGTCGACCAGCACTCGCTCGCGCCGGTCGGCCCGTGGACGCACATCTCGAACGCGGACTACGTCGGCGAGACGCCGGCCGTGTTCGAGAGCGCGCATCCAGGCCAGCACCTCGGCACCGCGCTCCTGCCGCTCGGCGCAGACGGGAGCCTCGGGCGCGACCTGTTCCTCCGCCTCCTCTACGGCGCGCAGACGTCGCTCGAAGTGGCGGTGCTCGCGACGCTCGGCTCGGTCGCGCTCGGCGTTCTCATGGGACTCCTGGCGGGCTACTTCCGAGGCTGGGTCGACACGGTGGTCTCGCGCCTGATCGAGGTCGTGATGGTGTTCCCGGCGCTGCTCTTCATCATCGCCGTGCGCGTCGTCGCCGGCCCGCAGCTCAACTCGATCACGTTCGGGTTCCTCGCCCGAGGGGTGTTCACCTTAGTCTTGATCTTCTCGGTGATCGGCTGGTTCTACCCGGCCAGGATCATCCGGGGTGTCGTCTTCTCGCTCCGCGAGAAGGAGTTCGTCGAGGCTGCGCGCATGACGGGCGCCAGCGATCTCCGGATCATGCGGTCGCACCTGCTGCCGCACCTGGTCGCGCCGATCGTCGTCTACTCGACGCTGATCATCGCCTCGAACATCCTCGGCGAGGCGGGTCTCTCCTTCCTCGGCCTCGGCATCGAGCAGCCGACGGCGAGCTGGGGCAACCTGCTCGCGGCAGCCCCCGACTTCTACCTCACCCAGCCCTGGCTGATGGTCTGGCCGGGCCTCTCGATCCTCCTCACAACCCTCGCTTTCAACCTGCTCGGCGACGGTTTGCGCGACGCGTTCGACCCCCGCGCCCGCATCTAGCGCACGTCCCGGAGAGGCCTTCACCAGGTGCTAACTATTCCCCCGCGCCTGCGTCATAGTTGCGCGCAGCGGTTTTTGCGTAACATGCGGCGCCGCTCGTCAGGGGCGAGCGGTCCCGTCAGAGGAAGAGGAAGGAGTCATATGCGCAGGAAGCAGGTGCTCTCCCTGTTCATGCTTGTGCTGGGAGTCGCAATGCTCGTCGCCGCCATCTCGGTCGGCGCCGCTTCGTCGTCGTCCAAGAAGGCGGGCTCGGCGGAGGCCAACAAGGGCGGCACGCTCAAGCTGAACCAGGCGGAGTCCGACTTCGACTTCGTCGATCCGCAGCTCGCGTACCGCACCGACGACTGGTCGATGATCTACACGACGGCGATGCCGCTCGTGGGCTTCCCGGAGAAGGCCGGCGCTGCCGGTGCTCAGCTCGTGCCGATCGGAGCGACGTCGTTCCCGACGGTGTCGGGCAACGGGAAGACGTACACGTTCCACATCCGGCCGGGCCTGAAGTTCTCGGACGGCTCGGCGGTGACCGCCGCCGCGTACCAGCGGTCGTGGGAGCGGATCCTGAGCCCGAAGATGGGCTCGCCGCTCGGCGTCAACCTGTCGCTGCAGGATGACATCGTCGGCGGTCAGGCGTTCCTCGACGGCAAGGCGTCGAAGATCTCCGGTATCTCGGCGAAGGGTCTCACCCTGACGTTCCACCTGACTGCGCCGAACGCGACGTTCGTGTCGATCCTGTCGATGATGTGGTTCACGCCGGTCAAGCCGTCGACGCCGTACTCGACCACCGGACTGAACGTCTATCCGGCCGCCGGCCCGTACTACATCGCCTCGCGCGACCCGGGCCGCTCGACGGTGCTGAAGCGGAACCCGTACTACAAGGGCAACCGCCCGGCGAACCCGGACCAGATCGTGTTCACCCCGAACGTGAACACGGACCAGTCACTGCTGCAGGTCAAGGCCGGCCAGGCCGACCTCGACATCATCGGCATCCCCGCCACGGCGGCCGCCGGTCTCGCGCAGCAGTACGGCGTCAACAAGGGCCGGTTCTGGGTTGGCCCGACCTCGTGCGTCAGCTACATGGCGATGAACAACGCACGGGCGCCGTTCAACAACCTGAACGTCCGGAAGG
>JAICUZ010000102.1 GCA_025935595.1 Burkholderiales bacterium | reverse complement strand
GAACCCGGCGGCGCAGAGGATGGCGGTGACGATCCAGAAGCGCACCATGATCTTCGTCTCGGACCACGCCTTCATCTCGAAGTGGTGCTGAAGCGGCGCGATCAGGAAGATGCGCCGCCCCCAATACTTGAAGCTCGCAACCTGCAGGATCACCGAGAGCGAGGTGATCGCGAAGATCCCGCCGACGAGCAGCAGCAGCAGCTCCACCTTCATCATGATCGCCATCGCAGCGATGGCGCCCCCGAGCGCGAACGCACCGGTATCGCCCATGAACACCTCGGCCGGGAACGCGTTGAACCAGAGGAAGCCGATCGCCGCTCCGATCAACGCGGCGCCGATGAAGGCGACATCGAGGCGGTTCTGGATGCGCGGGTGACCCGAGCGAATGAAGATCGTCACCGCCATCGCGGTCAACGTCGCGAGCGCGATGATCGACGTCCCGGCCGCGAGCCCGTCGACACCGTCCGTCAGGTTCACCCCGTTCACGGCGCCGGCGATGATCAGGAACAGCAGCCCGTACCACACCGGCCCGAGCGGGATCGAGAAGTTCGCCACGGGCACGTAGACGTGGTGCGAGAGGTGCTGGTGGTGCGCAGCGACGCCGACCGCGGCGGTGATCCCGAGCAGCATCAACATCTTCCAGCGGCCCCGCAGACCGAGCGACCGCTTGTGGCGCAGCTTGATGAAGTCGTCGAGAAACCCGACCGCGCCGCAGGCGACAGACGTGCCGAACACGGTCAGCGCCGGCAGGGTGTAGTCGGACAGCGGCAGGAACGCGATCGCGGCCGCGAGCAGGATCAGGAGGCCGCCCATG
The DNA here is from genome assembly GCA_025935595.1 of Burkholderiales bacterium. GTDB lineage: Bacteria > Actinomycetota > Thermoleophilia > Gaiellales > Gaiellaceae > PALSA-600. The sequence continues at coordinate 7,895 of JAICUZ010000102.1, read as the reverse complement.
GTCGGCGTGCCCTGCTTCGCGAAGTGGGTCTGCGGGCCCTCTTCGCGGATGTGCTGCCCGAACTCGTTCTTGCGCTGGAACGCGATGAAGGTCGGGCCGCTCAGGATGGCGATGATCATCGCCACGACCGCCGCTACGAGGACGCGTGCCATCAGCGCTCCAAGTTCTCCGCGACGACCTCGAGTCCCACCGAGCGGGAGCCCTTGACCAGCACGACGTCGCCCGGGCGGAGCGCGGCGCGAAGGTGCTCGGCCGCGCCGAGCGCGTCGGCGACCCACTCGCCTCCGTAGGCGCGCGCGAGCCCGCCGACGGCGATCACGTGCTCGATCCCGAGCTCCCGCACGAGCACCCCGATCTCCTCGTGGTAAGCCGGAGCGCCGTCGCCGAGCTCGGCCATCTCGCCCAGCACCGCAACGCGCCTGCGCCCGTACGCGCGCTCGGTCAAGTGCTCGAGCGCCGCGCGCATCGAGACGGGGTTCGCGTTGTAGCAGTCGTTCAAGAGCAGCCCACCGCCGGGCAGCTCGCGTTCCTCTTCGCGCAGCTTCGAGAACTCGACATGGAGCTCGCCGTCCGGCAGTGCGATCCCGAGGTGTCGCGCAGCCGCGACGGCGAAGCGCGTGTTCGCGAGCTGGTGCCTCGCGGCGTAGCTCGTGGCGAACGGCAGCGGTGCGCCGAGGTCGACGCGCTCGACGGTGATGTCCGCGCGGTCGAGGTGCGGGTCGAGCAGTGGCTCGTCGGGGATGACGGCGACGCCGCCCGCCGGCAGTGCGGCGAGAAGCTCGGCCTTCGCCTTCGCCACGTTCTCGATCGTCTCGACGAGCTCGAGGTGTACCGGTCCGACGTTGGTGATCACGCCGATGTCCGGCTTCGTGAACGACGCGAGGTACGCGATCTGCCCGAGACCGCGCATACCGAGCTCTGTGATGCAGATCTCGGTGTCCGGCTCGAGCCGCGCCAGCGTGAGCGGGACACCGAGCTCGTTGTTGTAGTTGCCCTCGTTCGCGATCGTCTTCGCCTGCGGCGCGCAGATCGCGTAGAGGATGTCCTTCGTCGAGGTCTTGCCGGTCGAGCCGGTGATCGCGACGAGCCGCGCGTTCGAACGGTCGCGCACGGTTCCCGCCACGGACGCGAGCGCGGCGTGCGCGTCGGTCGGGACCAGCGCAGCCGCCGCGCCGCGCGCGAGCGCATGCTCGACGAAGTCGCTGCCGCCGCCGACCGCGACGAAGAGGTCGCCCTCGGAAATGCGGCGAGAGTCGATCTGGAGGCCGGTGACGGCATCTGCCCACGGCCGCGCGATCAGTCGGCCCAGCGGCTCGAGGACGTCGAGCTCGATCGGGATCACCGGGCGAGCACCTCACGTGCGACGACGCGGTCGTCGAACGGAACGAACTGCCCCGCGATCTCCATCTCGGTGTCGGCCCCTTTGCCGGCGATCACGACGACGTCGCCGTGACCCGCGTCGGACAGCGCCTCCTCGATCGCGGCGCGGCGGTCGACGACGATCTCCAGCTGCCCCGCCGCCACCTCTTCGGCGATCGCCCGCGGGTCCTCGTTGCGCGGGTTGTCGGTCGTGACGATCGCTCGATCTGCCCGCGCAGCGGCGACGCGCCCCATCAGCGGCCGCTTCTCGCGGTCGCGGTCGCCGCCCGCGCCGAAGACCACCGTCAGCCTCCCGGGGCCGAGCTCACGCGCAGCGCGCAGCACGTTGTCGAGCGAGTCCGGCGTGTGGGCGTAGTCGACGATCACGCTGAACGGCTGGCCCGCCTCGACTGACTCGAAGCGGCCGGGCACGCCCGTGACGGACTCGAGCCCCTGCCGGATCGCGTCCTCCTCGATCCCGACGGCGCGCGCCGCTGCCACTGCACCGGCCGCGTTCTCGCGGTTGAAGCGGCCCCGCAGCCGCAACTCGGCGCCGAGGTCGTCGTCACCCGAGAACGTGATCGCCTCGGGCAGCCGGGCGGCCAGCCGCCTCCCCCACTCGTCGTCGGCATTCACGACCGCGATATCCGCCTGGTCGAACAGCGCGCGCTTCGCGGCGAAGTAGGCGTCCATCGTCCCGTGGAAGTCGAGGTGGTCCTGGGTGAGGTTCGTGAACACCAACACGCGGAAACGTGTGCCGGCGAGGCGGCCCTGGGCGGCGCCGATCGACGTCGCCTCCATCGCACAGGAACGGTCGCCCGCATCGACCATCTCGCGCAACAGGCGCTGGAGATCGATCGCCTCCGGGGTGTTGAGGCCGATCGGCCGCTCCTCGCCGCCGACGACCCGGCGGATGTTCGTCAGCAGCGCGGGCTTTCGCCGGGCCGCTTCGAGGATCGCGTACAGCAGGAACGCAGTCGTCGTCTTCCCGTTGGTGCCGGTCACCGCCAGGATCTCGAGCGTGTCGGAGGGTCGGCCGAAGAACTCGGCCGCAGCCGGCCCCATCGCTGCGCGCACGCTCGGGACGATGAGCTGCGGCACGTCGAGGTCCGCCAGCCGGCGCTCGACGACGAGCGCGGCGGCACCACGCCGAACCGCGTCCGCCGCGAAGTCGTGGCCGTCCGCCGTCTTGCCAGGGATGCAGAAGAAGAGCGCCCCGGGCGTGACGGCGCGCGCGTCGTAGGCCAGGTCGGTGACCTCGACCCCGAAAACGCTCAGATCCATCGCCGGGACCCTAGCTTCCGCGTCGCAGGTATCCGCTGGATTGTCAAGCGCAACGGGCTAATGCGCGACGGGATGATCCGGCGGCACGTTCAGGTGCTGCAGATCGAACTTGGCGATCGCGGCGAACGCCGGTGCGGCGACCGTGCCGCCGAAGATCCCGCGCGTCGGTTCGTTCACGACGACGAGCACCACGAGACGCGGCTTCTTCACCGGCACCATGCCGACGAACGACGCGACGTACTTGCCGGTCGTGTATCCGTGCGGCCCCGGTACCTGGGCGGTGCCGGTCTTGCCGGCGACGGTGTAGCCGGGGATCGCGGCTGCGTTGCCGGTTGCTCCGTGCTCGTCGACGACGCCGGTCAGCATCTGCTTCAGCACGTTGTCGATCTTCGGCGTGACGACGCGCCGGCGCTTGTGGTCGTTGTACAGCTGGCCGCCGATCCGCTCGACGAGGTGTGGCTCGACCCACACGCCGCCGTTCGCGATTGCGCCGTACGCCGCCGCCATCTGGATCGGTGTGACCGAGATCCCCTGGCCGATCGGAACGTTTCCGATCGTCGATCCGTACCACTTCTCGAGCGGCAGCACGAAACCGGGGCTCTCGCCCGGGAAGTCGATGCCGGTCGTCTTGCCGTAGCCGAACTTCTCGATCCAGTTCATGAGCGACGCACTGCCCAGCTTCCTCGCGATCGTGACGGCGCCGACGTTCGACGAGTGCGAGAGGATCTCGGACGTCGTGAGCGTCTCGGTCGGCCGGTACTCCGCGTCGTGGATCACGCGGTCGGCCACGTGGATCGAGTACGGCAGCCGAAACTTGCTGGACGGCGTGACGACCCCTTGCGACAGCGCACCCGCGATCGTGACGAGCTTGAACGTCGAGCCCGGCTCGTACGTGTCGGTGACCGCGCGGTTGCGCTGCGTCGCGTAGGGAACGCTCTGCGCCTTGTTTGCGTCGTAGCCCGGAGCCTGAGCCATGGCGAGGATCGCGCCGGTGCGCGGGTCGAGCACGATCGCGCTGGCGGACGTCGCGCGAAACTGCGTGACGGTCTGTCGCAGCACCGACTCGGCGTTCGCCTGGATGCGGCTGTCGATCGTGGTGAAGAGGTTCTGGCCCTGTCGCTCCGGCGTCGAGCTGAGCGTGTCGATCGCCTGCCCGGTGGCGTCGCGGATGATCGTCTGCTTCCCGGGGCGACCCGCGAGCTTGTGGTCGTACTCGAGCTCGAGCCCGCCGAGCCCTTTGTTGTCGATGCCGGCGAACCCGATCACCGGCGCCGCGACGGTGTTCTGCGGGTACGCACGTCGCTCCTCCGGATAGGAGGCGATGCCGGTGAAGTGCTTGTCGAGGAACGCGTTCGCGGCCTTGGGATCGGCGAACCGCGCGACGTACACGAAGCGCGTGTCTTTCCGAAGGAGCTGCGGGTACAGCTTGTCGGCGTCGGCGCCGAGCAGGTGTTGTGCGGCGAGCGCGATCCCGCGCGCGTCGGTGACCAGGTGCGGGTCGGCGTAGACGGTGGTGTCCTGCTCGCCGATCGCGAGCTGAACGCCGGTCCGATCGAGGATGGAGCCACGCCCCGCGGGTGTCGTCAACGTCTCCTCGTGCATGCGCTGCGCCTGCTCGCCGTAGGTGGCGGCGTGCACGACCTGCAACCAGGCGGCGCGGCCGAGTGCGATCCCGAACACGACGATGAACGTCGCCAGGATGAGTCGGATACGGCGGTTGGCGCGCCGGTCGGACGTCACTTCTTCGCGAGGTCGACGAACACGTACTCAGACGGATCCCGGTACACGAGCCCGAACTGCTTCGTCGCCTCGGCGGTGATCCGGGGCGACGAGATCAGGCGCGAGTACTGCGTCTGGAGTGCGGCGTTGTCCGCCAGCAGCTTCGACCGTTCGGCGTTCGCGGAGTCGAGGCGCAGGTTGAGCTGGAGGACGGCCACGTTCACGAATACGACACCTGCGAGCAGAATCCCGCCGATCGCGATCCAGAGGATCCCGCCGCGGGCACGCGTCCTGGCACGTGTCCGCGCACGGGGCCGCGCGAGTGGCTGCGTGACGGCGGCCATCAGACCTTGGTCCCGACGCGGAGGCGCGCGGACTGCGCACGCGGGTTGCGGGCGATCTCGGCCGCGGTCGGCCGGATCGCGCGGCGCGGCGTCGCGCGCATGGTCGGCTCGGAGCCGCACACGCACACGGGGAAGTCCGGCGGGCAGGTGCAGCCCTGCTCCTCACGGCGAAGGAACTGCTTGACGAGCCGGTCCTCGAGCGAGTGGAACGAGATCACGCCGAGTCGACCGCCGGAACGAAGCATCTCGAGCGCAGCGGGCAGCGCGCGCTCGACGGCGCCGAGCTCGTCGTTGACCTCGATCCGGAGTGCCTGGAAGACGCGCTTCGCCGGATGACCCTCTCCGAATCGCGCCGGCGCTGGAATCGCTGCCTTGATCACGTCGACGAGGTCACCGGTGCGCTCGAACCGCCGCTCGCGCCTCCGCTTCGCGATTGCGCGCGCAATCGGCCGGGCATACCGCTCCTCCCCGTACCGCTTGAAGATGTCCGCGAGCTCGCGCTCACCCAGATCGTTGACGACGTCCTCGGCCGACGTCCCCGCGCTCGGATCCATGCGCATGTCGAGAGGTGCGTCGACCGCGTAGGAGAAGCCCCGTTCCGGGCGGTCGATCTGCATCGAGGACACGCCGAGGTCGAGCAGGACGATGTCGGCCTGCACGCCGTTCGACGCAAGGTGCTGCAGCACCGCGGAGAACTCACCGTGATGCAGCCGTGCCTTGACGCCGTGCTCGCGTCGGAAACGCTCGAAGAACGGTGCGACGGTCGGGTCGCGGTCGATCGCGATCAGGCGCCCGTCGCCGCGCAGCCGCTGCGCGAGCAGCGCCGCATGGCCGCCGGCGCCGAACGTGGCGTCGACGATCGTCTCGCCGGGACGCGGGTCGAGGTTCGACACCACCTCCTCGGCGAGGACGGGAATGTGATCGGTCTCAGTTGGCAAGACGCTCGGCAACATCTTCCGCGCTCCCTTCGACCTCGTGCAGCTGTTGGCGCCACGCGGCGCGATCCCAGATCTCGAGGTGGTCGGACACGCCGGCCACCGTCACCTCTCGCGTGATCCCGGCCGCTTCGAGCAACGTCGCGGGAATCACGAGCCGTCCCTGCTTGTCGAGCTCGCCCTGACTCGCGCCGGCGAAGAAGTGCCGGCGGATCTTGCGGCCGTCGGCCGAGAACTGGTCGACCGCCTGGAGCCGCTCGGCCATCTCGGCCCACGCGGCCACCGGCCAGGCGAGCAGGCAGCCGTCGAGACCGCGCGTCACGACGACGCCGTCCCCGAACGCCCCGCGGAGCTTCGACGGGAGTGTGAGGCGGTTCTTCTCATCCAGCGCATGCTCGTGCTCGCCTAGCAGCATGGTCCACTTCGGACCACTTTAGCCCACTTTCCCCCACCTGTAAACCCCGTCGCGGCATGCCGCGACCGGCCGCTCTCGAGTCGGGAAGCCGTCTTAGGCCGGCTGAACCGGGTCGCCGACCCGGACGCGGCCGGCCTGCGCGACCGCCGCGTGGATGCCGAACGGGAGCGGCTCGGTCGTCTCGACGCCGCTGCGGTAACCGGCCAGGGCGTTCAGCGTGTCGAGGTCGACCTGCCCGGTGTCGGGGTTCTGCGTCGTGATCGCGCAGCGGCCGACGTTCCCCTGCGGGATCACGACGGCGTCGCCGACCTGCACGCGGCGTCCGCGCCACTCGTCTTCCTCGTGCGCCTCGACGCCTTCGACACCGAAGTTCATGCGGAAGCGGCGGCCGTCGATCTCGTCGACGCGGAGCTGGCGCGCGAGCCGACCGAGCGACGCGGTCGCGAGGAGCGTCGCCGCACCACCGCGGCCGCGATCCGGAGCAGGCCACTCGGGCTCCACCAACCGGACGGTCCGGCCCGTCGTCTCGGAGACCGCCTCCGCCCACGGCCCGACGACCACGCGCGCCGCGCGCGGCCGCTTGTGGAACGTGGTGTCGATCTCCTCACCGCGCACGACCTCACCGGCGACGACGTCGCCGTCCGGGAAGCGCAGCGAGAGCACGTCCATGTCGTCGTCGTACTCGGCGCGGACGAGCTGGAGCGGGCCGTGGTCCTTGTTGCTGACGAGCCGGCCACGGTCGCTGACGAAGTAGAAGCGGCGATCGCCCCGCACACCCGACTCGAGCAGCTCGACCTCGTCGACGGCGTGGAGCATCGTCGCCTTCACCGGCGTGAACGAGATCCAGGCGACGCGGGCCGTCACGCGCGAAACGCTAGCTGCGACTCGTACGGCCCCGCACCGCCGATCACCGCCGCGCCGGCACGCGCGGCCAACTCGGTGGCGGAGCGAGGGTCGTCGCCGCGCGCGAGAGCGAACGCCAGCGTGGCGGCGAACGAGTCGCCGGCGCCGTACGTGTCGACGATGCGGTCGGCCGGACTGGCCGTGTACGGCGAGCCGTCGAGGGTTCCGCCGTTCACACCGTCGGTCGACACGATGTGCCGCACGCGCAGCGATCCGTCGTACCGCTCCCCCGGGTCGTTCGCGCTCGCGACAAGCAGGTCGAGCTCGATGTCCGCCTGTGTCAACGTCGAGAGCTCGCGGGCAGTGGCGGCGACGAAGCGCGCCCGTCGCGCCGACTGGAGCGCCTCAGGCTCGCCGGCGACGAAGAACACGAGGTCGTAGCCGTCGAGCGGAAGCGGTCCCGCCGGAAGCAGCTTGTCGCCGAGCACCGTGATCGTCCGCTCGCCTGCGCCGTCGACGTGTGTCCACGCGCGTCGCGTCGTTCCACCCCACTTCACGTGCACGTCGATCCCGAGCCCCGCCAGCCGCGTGGCCGAGTCGCGCCCGAGCGCGTCGTCGCCGAGCGCCGTGAAGAGCTCGCAACGTCCCGCCAGCAATGCCAGCTGGCGCGCCACGACGGCGCCGCCCCCGGCCGGCTCCTCCCACACGCGCTCTGCGTGCACGATCTCGCCCGGGGACGGCATCCACGGGACGCGGGCGAACTCCACCCATTCGACATGGCCGACGACGGCACATCTCACGATTCCAGACCCTGCCACGTTTCACGATCATGGGGACGATGGGCACGCCGCGGGTCCCGCCGTTCGAGCGCTTCTACCTCGCGTATCGCGACGAGGTGCTCGGGTATCTCCGGCGTCTGCTCGGCGCGCGGGCCGAGGACGCCTGGCAGGAGACGTTCCTGCGCGCGCTGCGCGCGTACGGACGCCTCGAGCACGG
>JAICUZ010000257.1 GCA_025935595.1 Burkholderiales bacterium | reverse complement strand
GGCAGCGTGTCAGCCTCGGCGACGACTGCGTCCTTCGCGGCCGGCGACAGCCTCGTCCAGGTGTCGATCGTGAGCACGCGCTTCGCGCGGCGCCAGGTACCGACGATCTCGCCGTCCACGAGGAGCGCGCCCGGCCAGACGCGCGACGTCCAGAGCTCGTTGCGCTGTTTCTCGTCCGGCACGAGGAACGCTCGCTCGGCGAGCGTCACACCGAGGGTGTAGGCATCCCCGCTCGGCAGCAGTCGGACGCCCGTATTCGTCGCGACCGGATCCCGGGCTGCCGCCTCGTCGAGCGCGAGCAAGCGAGCCTCGCCCAGCGGCGCCCACGCCGGAACGAGCTCCGGTTCGAGCTCCGCGAACGCCCGAGCGGCCTTGCCCTCGCTGATTCCGGCCCAGCTCGCGAACGCCGCGGAGTCGCTCGGCCCGAGGACGTGCAAGAAGCGGCGCGCCAGCTCGCGCGTCGCCTCGGTCTCTGCGATCGCCGGCGGCGGCACCGTCCACACGATCGGCGCGCGCGCACCCTCCCACCGGATCGCGATCGTGCCGGTCAGGCCGGCGTACTTGAGCTCGTACCCGTTCACGTCGAGCGCAGCGGCGATGTCGGTATCGCGCGACCGAGAGCCCTCGAGCACCACATGCACACGAGCGGCGAGATCGAGCGCGCGCGCGCGTGTTCGTCCGCTGTCCGGCAGACGGCCGAGCGTGAAGATCGCGAGGTCGCCGGCGGCGACGACGTAGACGCTGTACCGAGGGCCCCACACCTGAACGAGCGCTGGGTCGTCCAGCGCATTCGGCGCGATGCCTTCGACCCGGGCGTGGAGGCCGAGCAGTGCGGCGCGCGGCATGCTGTCGGTCAGCCCTGCCCACGCCGCGCACCGCAGCGAGCGGTCGCCCGCGGGCAGCCGCTCGTCGAGCGCGCCGCCGTGCCGCCTGAACGCAAGGACCTGCGCGCGCGAGAGCTTCAACCGGGCCGACATCCCGGGGCACACTAGTGTCCTCCTCGTGAAAGTGACTGCTGACGCGGCCCGTCGCTTTCTCGTCGCGCGGCACTTCCTCACACCCGCCCGATCGGTACCGGGCGGCGCCGAAGGCGTGCTCGAGGTGATCCGTCGACTCGGGTCGATCCAGTTCGACCCGATCGCGGTCGCCGGCCGGAATCATGACCTGATGCTGCACGCTCGTGTTGCGGGCTACGACCCTGCCTGGTGCGACGAGCTCTATGAACGACGCGAGATCTTCGAGGCGACGAACAAGGCGCTGTCGTTCGTACCGACGGAGGAGTTCCCGTGGTTCCGTCACGCGTGGGGCCGCAAGGGGCCCGCGTTCCACGCCGCCGCGCTTGCGGAGAACGCCGAGGTGGCCGAACGCGTGCTCGAGCGGATCCGCGCCGAGGGGCCGCTGTCGTCACGCGACTTCGAGCCCGAGGCGGGCGCGACGAAGGATTGGTTCGGGGTGCCGGAGAACGCCGTGCGCTCCGTCCTCGAGGCATTCACCGTCACCGGCGTGATCGGCCTCGCGCACCGCGACGGCGGCCGCCGCTACTACGACCTGCTCGACCGGCTGCTCCCGATCGACGTCCTACGCCGTGAGGTGCCTGAGCGCGAGCAGGCGCTGCACAAGCTGTTCTCGCGGTACCGCGCGCACGGACTGCTCGGTCGGGGCGGCGCCGGCGGCACGTTCGCGCGCATCGCCGCACCGGCGGAGCGGAACGAGCTTCGTGCGGAGCTGGTCGAGCGCGGCTCCCTCGTGCCCGTCGACGTCGAGGGTGTGCGCAGCAAGCGCCTGGTCGTCGCCGACGAGCTCGCGCTCCTGGCGTCTCCTCCTGAGCCGTCGCTCTCGGTCGCGTTCGTCGCGCCGTTCGACTCGTTCCTCTGGGACACCGGGTTGCTCGCGACGCTCTTCGGCTTCGAGTTCGTGTGGGAGGGGTTCTTCCCCGCGGAAAAGCGCCGGTGGGGCTACTACGTGCTGCCGATTCTCTTCGGTGACCGCCTCGTCGGCCGCATCGAACCGCGGCTCGACCGCGAGCGGGCGAGCGTGGAGGTGGTCGGGCTCTGGTGGGAGGAAGGCTTTGCGCCGCGCCGCGCCGAGGGATTCGCCGAGGCGATGCGCCACGCCCTCCGTGCCTACTCGAGCTTCAGCGGCGCCGAGCGTCTCGAGTGGGCGTCTTACCTGGGCGCCGAGAAGCGACTCTTCGGCGACCGCCCCTGACGGCGCCGTCGCGAGCTGCGCGAAGGCTCCGCACTCTTCAGCGGATGCGCGTGCCCGAGCCGTTGGGCGAGCCGCGCGACGTCCGTCTGCTGCTCGGGTAGGACGAGCGTCACGCCGGTCCCACTCCGGCCGGCACGGCCCGTGCGCCCGACGCGATGGACGTAGTCCTCGTCGGTCCTCGGCGGGTCGAAGTTGATCACGTGAGTGATGTGATCGACGTCGAGGCCGCGCGCGGCGACGTCGGTCGCGACGAGCGTCTTCACCTTGCCCGATCCGAACTTCGCGAGGGAACGCTCCCGCGCGTTCTGCGACATGTTCCCGTGCAGGACTGCGGCGCGAAGGTCGTGGTCGCGCGCGAGCCTGAGGGCGAGCCGATCGGCACCGTGCTTCGTGCGCACGAAGACGAGTGAGAGCCCGTCCGCGCCGGCGATCGTCTCGGCCAGTTGCCCGAGCTTCGATGCCGCGGTCACCGGGACGAAGTGGTGCTCGATGTCGACCGGGGCCTGCTCCGGGTGCGTGTCGAGCCGGTGGTGCACCGCATTCGTCGTGTACTGCTTCGCGAGATCCATGACCGCGCCTTCGAGCGTGGCGGAGAAGAGCAGCGTCTGCCGGTTGGTCGGCACGCCGCGCAGCACGCGGTCGACCTGCGGCCTGAAGCCCATGTCGAGCATCCGGTCGGCCTCGTCGAGCACGAGCATCCGCACGTCGCGCAACGAGACGATGCGGCGCTCGATCAGGTCTTCGAGACGACCGGGCGTTGCGACGAGCACCTGCGCGGTCCGCGCGCGCTTGGCCTGCGCACCGATCGACGCGCCGCCGTAGACGGCAGCGATCGCGAGGTTGCGCGCGTGCGCCAGCGGCGCGAGCTCGTCGACGACCTGCGATGCGAGCTCGCGCGTCGGGACGAGGATGAGAGCGGCAGGGCGGCCCGGCGCGCCGGCGGCGCGCTCGACGACCGGAATGCCGAAAGCGAGTGTCTTGCCGGAGCCGGTGGGCGACGCCACTAGGACGTCGACGCCGCCGAGGGCGTCCGGCAAGACGAGGTTCTGCACCGCGAACGGTGCGTCGATGCCGCGGCGCTCGAGCGCGCGGACGATGGGGGCGCTCACGCCGAGCGCAGAGAAGGTTTCCTGCATGTGTTCACTCCTTTGGTGCCAGGGTCGAGATAGAGAGACTCGAAGCGCCTGGAAAGGAACGAACGAGAAGCCGATCTCACGGCGCCGATCGGCAGCCGTGCGGCCAAGGTAGCAGTTCGACCTTCGCCGCCGGCTGACCGGGATCGGATGCTTACTTCTTGTCCTTCTTCGCCTGCCGCTTCTCCTTCAGCGTCTTCTGCGCAGGCTTCTTCGCCATCGCCTTCTTCGCATTCTTGTCCTTCGACATCACGACCTCCTCGGCAGGAGCTATCGACCCTACACCCAACGGCACTGGCTACTCTGGCGAGCCGCTATGGCACGCCGCCTCGACCTCAGGAACGTCGCGATCGTCGCGCACGTCGACCACGGCAAGACGACGCTGGTGGACGCGATGCTCTGGCAGTCGGGCTCGTTCCGCGAGAACGAGGACATCGCCGAGCGTGTGCTCGACTCGACCGACCTCGAGCGGGAGAAGGGCATCACGATCCTCGCCAAGAACACGGCGATCCAGCGCGGGCCGACGAAGATCAACATCGTCGATACTCCCGGCCACGCCGACTTCGGCGGTGAGGTCGAACGCGCGCTGACGATGGTCGACGGCGTGCTTCTCCTCGTCGACGCCTCCGAGGGCCCGCTGCCCCAGACACGCTTCGTGCTGCGCAAGGCGCTCGAACTCGACCTTCCGGTGATGCTGG
>JAICUZ010000355.1 GCA_025935595.1 Burkholderiales bacterium | reverse complement strand
GTGTCGCTCCGCTTCGCCAACATCTACGGGGAGCGCCAGGACGCAGGGCTCGAGGGCGGCGTCGTCGCGATCTTCCTCGAGCGAATGGCGCGCGGCGAAGACACGGTGATCTTCGGCGACGGCGAGCAGCAACGCGACTTCGTCTACGTCGGCGACATCGTCGCAGCGCTGCTCGCGACCGTCGGCCGATCCGGCGGGCCGTACAACATCGGCACCGGCGTCGCCACGAGCATCAACGACTTACATGCCGCATGCCGCCGCGCAGCCGGCGTCGACGAGCAGCCGGAGCATCGCGAAGCGCGCCTCGGGGACGTGATCCGCTCGGTGATCGACGCGTCACTCGCGGGCCGCGAACTGGGCTGGCGGCCCGAAGTCTCGCTCGAGGACGGCATCGCGCGAACGTTCGCGTGGACGAAGGAAGCCGCCGCGGAATAGCGAAACGAGCGGAGCCGTGGACGCACCGCTCCCGTCTCCCGACGCTCTCGTCCGCCCCTGGCGGACCGCCACGCTCGTCGCCAGCCTGGTCGCCGCGATCGAGCTCGTGTTGCTCGTGGGCGCCGCGTTGCTGCTGCTCGCGAAGCCGCTCGCGCACGCGGTCCAGCGCCACGCGGAGGCGGCCGCGCTCGCGCCCGCCGCACCGACGAAGAAGGCGCAGGCGATCGTGCACAAGATCAAGAAGGTGCCGTCGGCGAAGCACACCCGCTCGCACACCGGCGTCTTCGTGCTGAACGGCAACGGGCGGAACGGCGCCGCGTCGGCGGAAGCCGCGAAGCTGTCGGGGATCGGCTACCGCGTGCCCGGAAAGGGCAACGCGAAGCGGACGGACTACGCCACGACCGTCGTCATGTACCGCCGCGGCTGGGAAGCCGAAGGACGACGGCTCGCGAGCGACCTGCACGTGAAGATCGTCGGCCCGCTCGACGGGATGTCGACGAGCTCGCTCCACGGCGCCCAACTCGTCGTCGTCCTCGGCGCGCGCTAGGGGACCTAGCAGCTGTACTGGCGGTTGTTCACCCGGCGCAGCGCCTCGTTGTAGAGGTCGCCGCCGCGCTCGGGGCGCGCCTTCTGGTCGAGCTCCGTGTACTTCTCGAGATAGGTGTAGGCGAGGTAGGGGCAACCTTCGTCCCATGCGTACTGGCCGGCCGCGCGCCACGTCTCCGGGTTCTTCGGCTGCCGGTCGACGGCGGCGACGTACTCCTGGAACGCCCGGCGTGGACGATTCTGGGCGTCATACGCCAGCGCCTTCGCGGTGAACGGGTCGACGAGCAGCGGGTCGAGCGCGTGGGCGCGGTTCGCGAGCGTGATCGCGCGGGAGGGTGACGTCGCGAAGAGCGCGTCCGCCGCCCAGCGGCGCGCGAGCCACGGCGAGAGGAACGCCCCGAAGAGGACGGCAGCGACGCCGAACGCCGGGAGGAGCGCGAAGCCGTTCAAGCGTCGCGTCCCCGGCCTGCCGACGAGCGCCCCGGCTGCGACGAACGCCGGCGCGGCGACGGCGACGAAGTCCCAGTCGACGTCGACGAGCGAGTGGACGAGGAACGCAGGCAGCAGGAGCGCGAGCGCCAGCTCATGCCCCGATCGCCGGATCGATCCGCGCAGCAGCACGACGCAGGCGAGGAGAAGCAGCACGAACCCGATCAGCCCCAGCTCGGCAAGGAACTGCACCGGCAGGTTGTGCGGTTCGATCGTGAAGTCGAGGTACGTCTTGCGGTAGCGCAGGTTCAGGAGGTGGAAGGAGCCTGCGCCCGTTCCCCGGAGCACGTGGTCGGTGAAGCCGTGCCACGCCTGGCTCCACCAGGTGAAGCGGAAGTTGGAGCTCGTCGACCCGATCCGCCCGCCGCTGTTCCCGACCGCAGCCGAGCCGATCCCGTTCACCGCGACTGCGACGACCGCTGCGGCGACCGCGAGCGTGCCGAACGCGATCGCCGCACGGCGAAGCATGCGCGCGTCGCCCGGTCTCCGCAGGCGCTCGAGCACGAGCGCAACGATCGCGCCGAC
>JAICUZ010000019.1 GCA_025935595.1 Burkholderiales bacterium | reverse complement strand
TCAGCGTCAAGCTCGTCGCGCTTCTCAACGACGTGTCGGTGTGGTGGCACGTTGCCGGCGTGCTGATCATCGTCGGCTTCCTGATCTTCAAGCCGGATCACCATCAGTCGTTCAACTACGTGTTCGGGCACACGATCAACAACAGCGGCTTCGGTCACAGCTGGCTGTGGTTCGTTCTGCTTCTCGGTCTGCTGCAGGCGCAGTACACCTACACGGGCTACGACGCGTCCGCGCACATGAGCGAAGAGACGCAGGACGCGTCGCGGTCGGCGGCGCGCGGCGTCATCGGCTCGATCATCGTCTCCGCCGTGTTCGGCTACATCCTCGCGCTGGGCGTGACGTTCGCGATCCAGGATCAGGCGGCCACGACGGGTGCAGGCGGGTTCGCGGTCAAGCAGGTGTTCCTCGACTCGCTGGGCTCCGGCGCGGCGAAGTTCGTCCTCTTCATCTGCGTCGGCGCGCAGTTCTACTGCGGCATGTCGTCGATCACGTCGGCGTCGCGGATGATGTACGCGTTCTCGCGTGACGGTGCGGTGCCCGGTCACCAGATCTGGCGGCGCCTGAACCGCGAGCGCGTGCCGTACATGGCCGCGATCGCGATCGCGGTGCTCGCGTTTCTCTGCGCGTTCCCGGCGTACTTCGGGACGAACGGCGTGGTCGCGTATGTCGCGGTCACCTCGATCGCGACGATCGGCCTCTACATCGCGTACGCGATCCCGATCTACCTGCGGCTACGCGAAGGGGACGCCTGGGAACCAGGCGAGTGGAACCTCGGCCGGCACTACAAGTGGATCGGCTGGACGGCCGTCACCTGGGTCGCGTTCATCAGCGTCCTCTTCATCCTCCCGACGTCGCCCGGCGGCGTTCCGTGGCGGAACGAGTTCAGCTGGCTGCTCTTCAACTACGCGATCATCGCGGTCGGCGGCACGCTGGTGCTCGTCGGCGGCTGGTGGGTCCTGTCCGCGAAGAACTGGTTCAAGGGCCCGATCGTGCAAGGCACGCCCGAGGAGCTCGCCGCACGCGAGGCGCAGTTCGAGGGCGGCGCCGCCGGCGCAGCGCCGTCGTCGGCGTAGGATCGACTGGTTACCGGATCGGAGGGGGCCGGGCGACCGGCCCTCTCCACGAAGGAGGGCAGGTGGGTTCGCTGACGCTCGACGAGTTGCGTTCGGACACGTCGCTGGACACGGTGATCATGGCGTTCACCGACATGCAGGGGCGGCTGCTCGGCAAGCGGCTGCATCGCGACTTCTTCCTCGAGCAGGTCGACCATGGGCACGGCACGGAGGGCTGCAACTACCTGCTCGCGCTCGACATGGAGATGGACCCGATCCCGGGCTACGAGATCGCGTCGTGGGAGCGCGGATACGGCGACTTCGAGCTGGCTCCGGATCTGGGCACCCTGCGGCGGCTGCCCTGGCTCGAGGCGACGGCGCTCGTGTTGTGCGACGTCCTGTGGCTCGACGGCACGCCGGTTCGACCCTCGCCTCGGCAGGTGCTGCGCGCGCAGTTGGATCGCGCTTCGGCTTTGGGCTTCGAGGTCATGGTCGGCTCGGAGCTCGAGTTCTATTTGCTGCGCGAGACGTACGAAGAGGCGCACCGCAAGGGGTATCGCGACCTGACGCCGTCGGTGCCGTACATCCTCGACTACCACATCCTTGCGGCGTCGTACGACGAGCCCTTGCTGCGTCAGATCCGCAACGGCATGCAGGGCGCCGGCATCCGTGTCGAGACGTCGAAGGGCGAGGCGTGGCCGGGGCAGCAGGAGATCAACTTCCGCTTCGACGATGCGTTGACGACGGCAGACAACCACGTCGTCTACAAGAACGGCGCGAAGGAGATCGCGCATCTGAACGGCTGCTCGATCACGTTCATGGCGAAGCCGTCGCACGAGTGGATCGGTTCGTCGTGTCACATCCATTCGTCGCTCTGGCGTGAGGGCGCGCCGGCGTTCGCGTCGAACGACGTGTTGTTCGGGCGGTATCTCGCGGGCCAGATCGCATGCGCGCGCGAGCTCGCTGTCTTCTACGCGCCGACCATCAACTCGTACAAACGGTACGCGGCGGGGTCGTGGGCGCCGACGACGCTGGCGTGGGGCATGGACAACCGGACGTGCGGGTTTCGGATCGTAGGCTCGGGCGCGGCCCGGCGGGTGGAGTGCCGCATCCCGGGCGGGGATGTGAACCCGTATCTCGCACTCGCGGCGACCATCGCGGCCGGTCTCTACGGCGTGGAGAACGAGCTCGAGCTGCCGCCGGCGTTCGAAGGGAACGCGTACGAGTCGTCGGTGGAACGGTTCCCGTCGACGCTGCGGGAGGCGGTTGCGTGTTTGGCCGAGGGTTCCATCGCACGGAATGCGTTCGGCGGCGACGTCGTTGACCATTACTTGAACTACGCACGCACGGAGCAGGAGCTGTTCGATCGCGTAGTCACGGACTGGGAGCGGTCGAGGTTGTACGAGCGTGGCTGAGTCGCGGCCGGTCGTCGGGATCACGACGTACCTCGTGCCGGCCGCGTGGGGTGCGTGGAACATGGAGGCGGCGCTCGTTCCCGCCGACTACGTGCGGGCGGTGTCGTCAGCCGGGGGCGCGCCGCTGCTCGTGCCGCCCGGCTCGTCGCTGCCGGAGACGCTGGCGGTGGTGGATGCGCTCGTGTTCACCGGCGGCTCGGATCTCGATCCGTCGCTGTATGCGGCCGAGGCGCATCCCGAGACCGGTGGCGTCGTTCGTGAGCGCGACGACTTCGAGCTGGAGCTGATGCGGGCGGCGCTCGAACGGGACGTGCCGATGCTCGCGATCTGCCGCGGTTCACAGGTGTTGAACGTCGCCCTCGGCGGCGACCTGGAGCAGCATGTGCCGGATCGTGTCGGGACGGAGCTGCATCGCGAGGTGCCCGGCGTGTTCTCCGAGCACGACGTGGCTGTGGTCGCCGGAACGCGGCTGTCCTCGATCCTGGGGGATCGCCACGACGTGAAGTCGCATCACCATCAAGGCTTCGGCGCGCTGGGGTCGGGGCTGCGCGAAGCCGCGCGTGCTCCGGACGGGACGCTGGAAGCCCTGGAGGACCCCTCGCGTCGCTTCACCCTGGGCGTCCTGTGGCATCCCGAAGCCGGCGAAGATCGGGCCTTGTTCGAAGCGCTGGTCGCAGAGGCCGCGGCGTATCGGGCCTCGCGGCGTTAACCGTCGCCAAACGAGGGTGTCAAGACCGTGACAATGCTTGCCCAGCAGGCAGGAGACCGGCTGCCGGCCCCTACCCTCGATGGATGCCGCCTCGGCCGGCAATCGATCCACAAGGGACATACCACGTCGGTTCGCGTGGGACCTACGGTCGCACGCTGTTCCGCACGCGTGGTGAGCACGAGCTGTTCCTCGAGCTCTACGCGCGCTCGGCCGAGAAGTATGGCTGGCACACGCTCGCTTGGACGCTCATGAAGAATCACCACCACTTCGTCGTCGAGCTCACACGAGGCGGTCTTTCTGAGGGAATGCGCGAGCTGCACAGCGGCTACGCACGCAGAATTCATGCGGCCTACGGCCAGACTCGCAAAGGCCATCTGTTCAGGCACGCGTTCTTTGCTCGACACCTTGTAGACGACGAGGCGGTCATCGGAGCCTGCGCCTACGTCGACCTCAACCCGTCCCAGAATCGGCTTCGTGCAGCCCCACGAAGAGGCGATTGGTGCGGCTATGCCGCAACCCTGGGGCTCGACCAACGCCGACTGTTCCACCGACCCGAGAGGTTGCTCCGCCTGCTGGGTAGCGACATCACCAGATCGCGCGCCGCGTACCGCGAGCTCACGCACGAGATCCACGCGCAGCGCGCCACGGAATCGTCGCCAAACGACGGTGTACAAACCGCAACGTGATTAGATCGCAAGTGTGACCGTTACCGTCATCAATCCGGCCACCGAGGAGACCATCACGACCCTCGACTCGGCTGGGGTCGACGAGACCGACGCGGCCGTGGCGCGCGCCAAGGCGGCCTTCCCGGCTTGGCGGGCGGTCTCGCCCGCCGATCGGGGGCGGCTTCTTCGCCGGCTTGCGACGCTCGTCGAGGAGCACCACGAGGAGCTCTCGCGGATCGAGTCCGACAACGTCGGCAAGCCGATCAACGGCGCGCGCGGCGAGGTCGGCATGGTCGCCGACGTCTTCCACTTCTACGCCGGCGCAGTAGACAAGCGCCACGGCGAGACGATCCCCGTGGCGGGCGGCGTCGACATGACCTTCCGCGAGCCACTCGGCGTCGTCGGGCTCATCGTCCCCTGGAACTTCCCGCTGAACATCTCGTCCTGGAAGCTCGGCCCTGCTCTCGCGACCGGCAACACCATCGTCTTGAAGCCCGCGGAGCTGACGCCGCTGTCCGCAATCAGGCTCGCCGAGCTCGCGCTCGAAGCCGGCATCCCGGAGGGAGTCCTCAACGTCGTCGTCGGCAAGGGCTCGGTCGTCGGGCAACGACTCGTCGAGCATCCCGACGTCGCCAAGATCGGCTTCACCGGCAGCACCGAGGTCGGACGCGGCGTGATGGAGGGCGCGGCCGCCACGATCAAGCGCGTCACGCTCGAGCTCGGCGGCAAGTCCGCCAACGTCGTCTTCGCCGACGCCGACCTCGAGAAAGCCGCCGCCGCCGCCCCCTACGCCGTCTTCGACAACGCCGGCCAGGACTGCTGCGCACGCTCACGCATCCTCGTCGAGCGAACCGCATACGACCGCTTCACCGAGCTCCTGATCCAAGCCACCCGCAACCTGAAGGTCGGCGATCCCAAGAGCGACGAAACGGAGATGGGGCCGCTCATCTCACAGAGCCACCGCGAGACGGTCGCGAGCTTTGTCGAGACGACACCGCTCTTTCAAGGAGACACACCCGACGGCAAGGGCTACTGGTTCCCGTGCACCCTCGTCGAAGCGACGAACGAGGACCGAGTTGCCAGAGAAGAAGTCTTCGGCCCCGTCGCGGCGCTCATCCCGTTCGACGACGAAGCAGACGCGATCCGCATCGCGAACGATACCCCGTACGGGCTCTCAGGCTCGATCTGGACGACCAACGGTGCCCGCGCAATCCGAGTCGCGAGGGCGCTCGAGACCGGAGTGCTGAGCATCAACTCGAACTCGAGCGTGCGTGTCTCGACGCCGTTCGGAGGCTTCAAGCAATCGGGCTTCGGCCGGGAGCTCGGGATGCACGCGCTCGACGGCTACTCGGAAGTGAAGAACGTCTACTACTCGACGGAGGGCTGATGGGGCGTCTCGACGGCAAAGTGTGCGTGATCACCGGCGCTGGCGGTGGCATGGGCCGCGATGCCGCACAGCTCTTCACTCAGGAAGGCGCGAAGGTCTGCGCCGCCGACGTCAACCTGGACGCCGCCAAGGAAACCGCATCAGGTTGCGCAGAAGGAACGGTGTTCGCGCACCAGGTCGATGTGGCCGACGAAGCAAGCGTCGCCGCGATGATGAGCGCGACGAAGGATCACTTCGGCGGAATCGACGTCCTCTACAACAACGCCGGCATCTCTCCCGCCGACGACGCCTCCGTGCTCGACACCACGACCGAGGCATGGGACCGCGTGCAGGCCGTCAACACCAAGGGCGTCTTTCTCTGCTGCAAGCACGGCATCCCCCATCTGCTCGACCGCGGCGGCGGCAGCGTGATCAATGTCGCCAGCTTCGTCGCGATCGTCGGCGCCGCGACGAGCCAGATCTCGTACACCGCGTCGAAGGGCGCCGTCCTGAGCATGACCCGCGAGCTGGCCGTGCAATTCGCACGCCAAAGCGTCCGCGTCAACGCCCTCTGCCCCGGCCCGGTCGAGACGCCGCTCCTCCTCCGCATCTTCGGCGACGACCCCGCCGCGCTCGAACGGAGGCGCAACCACTGGCCGACCGGAAGGCTCGCCAAGGCCAGAGAAGTCGTGAACGGCGCGCTGTTCCTCGCCTCCGACGAATCGTCGTACGTCACCGGCGCGACCTTCCTCGTCGACGGCGGGCTCACCGCCGCCTACGTCACCCCCGAATGAACGTCGCGCTGATGATCGAGGGCCAGGAGGGAGTGACCTGGCCCCAATGGGTCGCGCTTGCACGCGCCGTCGAAGAGGCACGGCTCGACGCGCTGTTCCGCTCCGATCACTACCGGTCGATCGGCCGCGGCGATCCGAACGGATCGCTCGATGCCTGGGGCACGATCTGCGCGCTCGCGACCATCACGTCCACGATCAGGCTCGGGACACTCGTCTCCCCGGTCACGTTCCGAAGCGCCTCCGTCCTCGCGAAGCTCGCGACGACCGCCGACCACATCTCCAACGGGCGCGTCGAGCTCGGGATCGGCGCCGGCTGGTTCGAGTCGGAGCACAAGGCATACGGATTCGACTTCATGACGCCGCGCCGACGCCTCGACGAGCTCGACCGCCAACTCGCCGAGATCACGCGGCAGTGGATCCACGCCGACGACATCTGGCCGAAGCCGATCCAGCAGCCGCGGCCCCGGCTGATCGTCGGCGGCACCGCCAAGCCGCGCACCGTTACGGCGGCGGTCGGACACGCCGACGAGTACAACACCTTCGCTCCGACCGTCGCCGAGGCGCGCGAGCGCAGGCAGATTCTCGACGCCGCTGCCGCGAAAGCCGGCCGCGAGCCGCTCACGTTCTCGATCATGATCGAGCTCAAAGGAGATGCGGACGAGCTCGAAGAGCAGCTGCGCGCGTATGCGGACGTGGGCGTCGAGCGCGTCATGCTGCAGCACCTCGAGCACGAAGACGTCGAACGGGTCGCCGTCCTGGGCGAGGTCGCGGCGCGTCTACGCTAGCCGCGTGCGCGTCTTTCTCGTCCGCCATGCCGAAGCCGTCCCGGGTGAGCCGGACGAGCTCCGCCGCCTGACAACCGCGGGACGAGATGCCGCTCGCGCGCTCGGTGAGCGTCTCGCCGCCGAACACCCGACGGCTGTCGTCTCCAGCCCGCTTCTACGGGCCCGTGAAACCGCCGACCTGATCGCCCACGCCTGCAAGCTCGACGCGACCACCGACGACAACCTCGCGCCGGGCGCGACCATCGACGCGTTGCGGGCTGCGACGACGGACAAAGGCGGCATCGTGATCGCCGTCGGCCATCAGCCCGACTGCAGCGAGATCGTCTTCGCTCTGACCGAGCGCGACGTGAGCTTCCCGCCGGCCGGCGTTGCGGAGCTCGCGCTGTGATCGCCGTCTCGGTCTCCGGCCTCCGCAAGAGCTACGGCGACTACGAGGCCCTCCGCGGGATCGACTTCACGATCGAGCGCGGCGAGGTGTTCGGATTGCTCGGGCCGAACGGCGCGGGCAAGACGACCACGATCGAGATCCTCGAGGGATACCGCGCGCGCGACGCCGGCACGGTCGAGGTGCTGGGCGAGGATCCCGAGCGCAGCGGCACGCCATGGCGCGAGCGCGTCGGCGTGATGCTTCAGTCGTCCTCCCTCTACCCCAGCCTCACCGTACGCGAGAGCCTCGCAACGTTCGCCGGCTACTACACAAGCCCGCGCGACCCGGGCGACGTGATCGAGCTCGTCGAGCTGACCGAGAAGGCGAACGCGCGCGTGCGCACGCTCTCAGGCGGCCAGCAGCGGCGGCTCGATCTCGGCCTCGCGCTGATCGGCGACCCGGAGCTGATCTTCCTCGACGAGCCGACCACCGGGTTCGACCCCGGCGCGCGGCGTACCGCATGGCAGACGATCGCCAACCTTCGCGAGCTCGGCAAGACGATCCTGCTGACGACCCACTACCTCGACGAGGCGGAACAACTCGCCGATCGTGTCGCGGTGTTGAGGAACGGCGAGATCATCCGTGAAGGCTCACCGGCTGAGTTGCGCGGCGGCGACGTCGAGACGGAGATCCGCTACCGCCGGAACGGCGATGCCGTCACCGAGAGAACGCGCGAGCCGACAAGACGCCTCAACGAGCTCACGGCCGACGCACTCGCCAGAGGCGAAGAGCTCGAGGGGCTCGAAGTGCGCCGACCGACGCTCGAGGACGTCTACCTGGAGTTGACCGGCGAGTGAGGCTCTTCCTGCACGAGCTCCGTACGGAACAGCTGCTCTTCTGGCGAAATCGCGAAGCCGCGTTCTTCACATTCTTTCTGCCGATCATCTTCTTCCTCGTCTTCGGGTCGATCTACGGCAACGACCGCATCTCGGGCATCCGCGGCGCCGCGTACCTCGAGGCCGGGATGATCGGCTACGGCGTCGCCTCCACGGCGTTCGCCGGCCTCGCGATCACGATGGTGATTCGCCGCGAGAGCGGCGTGCTCAAGCGCATCCGCGCCACGCCGCTGCCGCCGGCGACATACGTCGTCGCCGTGCTCGCCTCGACCTTCGTGACCTTCTTGATCGAAGCAGCGCTGATCATCGCCCTCGGTCGACTGCTCTTTTCCGTCGGCCTGCCCGACCGGCCGTTCTCTCTCCTCGTCGCGCTGGCGATCGGCGCCGCCGCGTTCGCGGCCCTCGGGCTCGGGCTCACCGGGGCCGTGCGCTCGGCTGAGGGATCATCCGCCGTCGTCAACTTCGTCTACCTGCCGATGGCGATCATCTCGGGCACGTTCTTCTCCCCCGCGAAATACCCCGGCTTTCTCCGCGCGATCGCAGACGTGCTCCCGTTGACGTACTTCACGAAGCTGACGCGAGACGTCATGATCCGCGACCACCACATCTGGAGCGAGGCGAGCTCGCTCGGCGTCGTCCTGCTGTGGGGCGTGATCGGCGCCGTCGCCGCAATCCGCGGCTTTCGCTGGCAGCCGCGCGAGCGCTGAGTAACCCGACCGCCCTCGCAGTCGTTGTACCCCAGATGGCAGATCCCGCACTTGCGTTCATCGTCGACCACCCTGAACCGCCGAAGATCGAGGTTCGCGTCAACTTCGGCGTATTCGCCGGACGAGCCGCGACGCCGGCAGAGATCGACCGCCTGGCCGAATGGCTACTCGACGAAGTCGGTGAAGTGTCGATCGTGTCGGCGGAGCATCACGAGATCGACACTCACGGCGAAGCCGTCATCCACCAGGTTCGGATCGAGGTGGCGGAGGGCGACGAAGAGCTCGCGGAGAAGATCCTCGCTCGCGCGTGGCACTGGGCGCGACTGTGCGTCGAGGAACGCCACGCCGAGATCACAGACGGCGTGTGACCTCGTCAAGCGTGCGATCGGCTTGTCGGCGCGCGACCGCCTCGCCGCCGGGGCCTGCGAGCCTGCCGAGCACGCCCGCGAACCGCAGCTCTGTCTGCCACCGCATCACCGTCGCGTCCCCATCGGACTCGAGGTCGAAGGTCGACGTGACGTCGGCACCGCCTCCGTGCGCGTGCATGCGCGCATGCGCCGGCGGACGCCGGTCGAGCACCTCGAAGCGAATCGTGAGAGAAGGAGCGAGCGGCAGCGGCGGCTTGACCTTCGCGAGCCAGTGATCGGCATCCACCACCTGATGTGACCGAACGGCAGGCATCGCAGCCGCGATCACGTCCGGGCTGGTGAGCAACTCGAACACGCGCTCGCGCGATGCCTCGAACCGGCGCTCTCCCGCGACGACCGTCACGCGGGGCAAGGTAGCTCAGCGCGTCAGCGTGACCTTGTGCAAACCGAGCGGCGCGTCGAGGTCGACGCCGCGAAGCTGCGCCAGGCGAAGGGCGGCGAGCTGGCCCGGCACGACTGCGACCAACGGCGACAGCCACTCGGGAACGCGCGTCCACAGGGGCAGGGCTGCGTCGGCTTTCGCAAGCGCACGGTCGTCGTCCGAGACGACGACCAACCGTGCGCCGCGTTCCTTGAGCGCGCCCAGCGCCGTCGCCATCGACTCGAACGCAGGCCCACGCGGCGCGACCGCGACCACGGGCCAGCCGGAGCCGACCGCGGCGATCGGCCCGTGCATGAGATCCGCCGCGGAGTACGCCTCGAAGAGCAAGCCCGACAGCTCACGAATCTTGAGCGCCGTCTCGTACGCAGTCGCATAGTTGACGCCGCGGGCGACCACCGTTCCCCCGTGCAGCTCACCGAGCCGGTCGAGCCGCCGCGCGTCGTCCCACGAACGCTCGATCTGCAGCGCGACGTTCGCCGGGATGCGCTCCAGCTCGTGCAGCGCCTCCTCGTCTTTCGTGGCGACCGCGAAGAGAAGCGCGATCGCGCCGAGCGAGTTGAGGTACGTCTTGGTCGCGGCGACCGCGAGCTCTTCGCCCGCTTCGAGCGCAAGCACCTCGTCGGCGACGGCGGCGAGCGGCGAGGCGACGTCGTTCGTGATCGCAACCGTCGGCCGCCCCTGACGCTTCGCCTCCTCGAGCACCTCCTTCACGTCGGGCGAGCGGCCCGACTGCGAGATGCCGAGCACGAGCGCCCCGTCGAGCCGCGGCGGCTGGCCGTACAGCGTGTACAGCGACGGCGTCGCGAACGAGACCGGGACACGGTGCGCGCGGCCGAGGACGTACTGCGCATACCGTGCCGCATTCGACGAGCTGCCACGCGAAGCGATCAACACGTAGCCCACGTCATCACGACGCAAGAGCGCAGCGATCCGCTCGGCGCTCTCGCGTTGCGTGGCGAGCAGACGTTCGAGTGCCACCGGCTGGTCGCGCAGCTCGACCTCGAGATGCGCAGTCACAGCAGCGCCTCGACGGCCTCGAGCGACGCACGCCCGCCGCCGAGCGACGAGACGTACCCGCGCGCCGCGCGCGGGCGCCACACGGGCAACCCGATCTCCACCACGACGGCACCCGGCCGGTCGACCGCCTCCATCCAGGGGTGACGATGAACGTCGCGCACGACGTAGACGTCCGCGTCCGGGATCGGCTCACCCTCGCGGACGACGCGCGGCGCGAGGCCGTGCTCGGCCTCGCCGGCGGCGATGTTGGCGAGCGGCCGGAGCTCAACGATGGAAGGCTGGGCAGCGAACGAGATGTCGCCGTCAACGCGCACGGCACGCTCGGCCGCACCGAGTGCCGCGTCGCGATCGACCTCCGCGGGGCGCGGCCGCGCGAACGCTGCGAGCGCGGCAACACGCGCGCCGGCTTCCTCGAGCCGCTCCGGCGGGACGCGCTTGTCGAGCGCAGCGACGATCCGCAAGGTGTCCTCGGGACCGACGTCGTGACCGACGATCAACGCGTCCGACCCGGCCTCGACCGCGAGCACCGCAGCCTCTGCGAGGCCGTGGCGCGCACTCACGCCTTTCATCTCGAGCGCGTCGGCCACGATCGCTCCGTCGAATCCGAGCTCTCGCCGGAGCAGGTCGTGCAAAACGGAACGGTCGAGCGTCGCCGCATCGGTGTTCACCTTGATGTGCGCGGTCATGATCGACGCCACTCCGGCCGCGATCGCCGCGCGAAACGGCTCGAGACCGGCCTCGATCGGCCCGACGAGGGCGGGCAGCGAGAGGTGGGAGTCCTCGACCGTCGAGCCGTGCCCCGGAAAGTGCTTGGCACAGGCGGCGACGCCGACGCGCTGAAACCCGCGCACAGCCGCCGCGACGTGCCGAGCGACGAGCGACGGATCGGAGCCGAAGGAGCGCACACCGATCACCGGGTTGGCCGGCACGTTCACGTCGGCGACCGGAGCGAAGTTCCAGTTGACGCCGGCCGCGGCGAGGTCGGCCGCGATCGCGGCGGCGACCTCCTCTGTGAGCGCCGGCTCGTCGAGCGCGCCGAGGGCAGCCGCGGAGGGGTACGAGCTGCCCTCGCGCCACTCGAGCCGGGTCACATCGCCGCCTTCTTCGTCGACTGCGAGCAGCACGTCCTCCCGTTCTGCTCTGAGCGACGCGGCGACTGCCGGCAGGTCGTCGACGTTGTACGCAAACAGCACGATCCCCCGCCCGCCGTCGGCGAGGAAGCGGCGGATCCAGTCGGGCGGGTCGGAGCCCGGGAAGCTCGGCAGCACGAGCGCCGCGCCGAGGCTCATCCGCGCACCGCTCCCGACGTCAGCCCGAAGGCGATCCGCCGCTGCACGAGCAGGAAGAAGACGACGACCGGGACCGCGGTCAACGTCGACGCCGCCATCAGCGCGCCCCAGTCCGTGTGCCTGTTCGTGCTGTAGAAGTACGACAACCAGACGGTCACGGTCTGCTTGCTCTGGTCGTTCAGCAGGATGCGCGCGAAGATGTATTCGTTCCACGTCGTGATGAACGCGAACACCGACGTGGCGACGAGCCCAGGCCCCATCAGCGGCAGCAGGATCTTCAGGAACACGCCGACCCGCGTCGAGCCGTCTACCATCGCCGCTTCCTCGAGCTCTTTCGGGATCCCGAGCAGGAACCCACGCAACGTCCACACCGAGAACGGGAGCACGAAGGTCATGTACGTGACGATCACACCCGTCAACGTGTTCACCTGGTGATAGCGCGCGAGCACGACGTACAGCGGGATGATCAGCCCGGCCTGGGGCAACATTTGGATGCCGATCACGAGCACGACGAATAGCTTGCGGCCGGCGAAGCCGAAGCGCGCCAGCGCGATCGCCGCGAGGAACGCGAGCGCAATCGAGAGCGCGACGGTGACGCACACGATGATCAAGCTGTTCTTGACGTCGGTCCAGAAGTAGGGCCGGTGGATCGCGTCCGTGAAGTGGTCGAAGGTCGGATGCAGCGGGATCCACGTCGGCGTCAGGCTCACGATCAGGTCGTTCGGCTTGAACGCCGTCGAGATCATCCAGAACACCGGGAACACCATCACGACGAAGACGGCGATCCCGAGCGCGTCCCAGCCGAGCTGCCGTGGCTTCACGAGACCCGCTCCCGGCGCCGGCCAAGCCGGCGCCTCCGCTCTTTGGTGAGCTCCGTCAAGCCTACGCTCACGTCTCGACACCGATCCGCACCATGCGGCGGACGTAGACGATGCTCAGCACGCCGACGATCGCGAGCATCAGCAGCGAGATCGCCGCTCCGCGGCCGTAGTCGCTCTTGAAGTAACCCTCCTCGAAGAGGTAGATGCTCATCAAGAAATTGCCGGGCGTGACCTTCGACTGGCCGATCAGCAGGTACGGCTGCGTGAACACGCCGAAGTCCCAGATGATCGAGAGGCTCGTGAGGATGAGCAGGATCGGCCGGAGGATCGGGAGGGTGATGTCGCGGAACTTCATCCACGCGCCGGCGCCGTCGACCGACGCGGCTTCCAGCAGGTCGCGCGGGACCTGCGCGAGCCCCGCGTAGAGCGTGATCGCGACGAACGGCAGTGCACCCCAGACGATCAGCAGCGTCACCATCGACAGCTGCGAGAACGTCGACGCGTACCAGTCGTGCTGCTCGAAGCTGCCGAGGTGAAGATGCGTCAGCACGTAGTTGACGACCCCGTTCTCGAAGTTCGTCATCCAGTACCACACCTGCACGGCGACGACGACGGGCATCGACCAGACGAGAACGAGCCCGGAGGACAGCAGCACGCGGACCGGGCGGCTGACCTGCACGAGGAGGAGCGCGATCAGGAGACCGACCACCATGGTCAGCGCCACGTTCGCCGCCGTGAACACGATCGTGCGGAGGAGCGTGTGCCAGAAGATCTGGTCGTGCAGGACCGAGCGATAGTTGGCGAGCCCGACACCGACACCCTTGTGGCGGATCAGCTCGAACAGGCCGTACTGCTGCAGCGAGAGCCGGACGAGGAAGTAGAGCGGGTACCCGAGGATCAACGCGATCGTCACGACGACCGGCGCGATCAGCGCGTACGGGACCGCGGTCCGTCCCCAGAGACGGCGATGCCGCCGGGACGTCACAGGAAACGTCCCGGCGGCGGTTGCCGTACTCGTCCCTTCGCTCAACGGACCCGCTGAAGGCGGCGGCAAAGCCGCCGCCTTCGCTCTTTGGTGGGCTCCGTCAAGCCTACGCCCACGTTACGGCTGGTTCAGCACCGAGGCGATGTTGTCGCTCGCCGACTGTGCCGCCTGCTTGACGGACAGCTTTCCGGTGAGGATCTGGGCCAGCATGTTGCGGAGGATGTTGCCGTTCTCGACGTCGACCCAGTGCTTGGCGGTCGGGACGAACCAGCTGCGCGAAGCAGCGCGCTCGTTGACCGTCGAGCCGAGCAGGTTGGTGGCGTTCGGGATGTTGCCCTTCGCCTGCAAGGTCTTCTCCGAGCTCGTGGACGTGAAGTCCTTGATCCAGTCGGTCGCGAGCGCCTTCTGGCTCGATGTGATCGGCACTGCAAGATCGGAGCCGCCGAGGAAGCCCGGCATCGAAGTGCCGGCCACGTGGCCCGGCATGACGAACTGCGCGGTCGAGCCCTTGTACTTCGCGCCGACGCAGCAGCTGAACCAGCTCGGCCCGATCATCGAGGCGGCCTGGCCCTGTGCGTACACGTCGTAGGGGTTCGGGTGCGTCTCGTCGGTCGTCTTCGACGCGCGCGAAGTGGCCGCGAAGAAGTTCTTGTACGCGGTCAACCCGGCGATCGACTTCGGCGAGGCGAGCAGGCCCTTCCACTTGCCGCTCACCTGCGTGGCGATGCCTCCGCCGTAGTCGAACACGAAGCTCATCCCGAAGTACCAGTCGGTGCCGGCGATGTAGATCGGCGAGAAGCCCTTCTTTCCGTTCTTCGCCATCAGCTTCTTCGCGTCGGCCGTGTACGCGGCAGTCGAGGTCGGCAGCTTGGAGATGCCGGCCTTCTTGAACAGATCGGAGCGGTAGGTCACCACGCGTGACCCGGCGTAGTACGGCACGCCGTAGGTCTTTCCCTTGTAGACGCCCGACGCGGCGAGGCCCTTCAGCCAGCTTCCCGAGTTGTCGAAGCCGCTCTTCGAGGAGCTGAGGTCGGCGAACGCGCCGGCCGCCATGTACTTCGTCATCTCGGTGTTACCCATCTCGATCACGTCGGGTCCGCCGCCGCCCGCGAGCGTGGCGTCGAACTTCTGAAGATGGTCGCCCCAACCCTGGTACTGGATGTTCACGGTGGTGCCGGGATGGTCGGACTGGAACTTCTGGTTCACCGATGCGACGAGATCGGCCCAACCCGACTGCGCGTCCGTCTGCAGCCATACGGTGATGCTCGAAGCGTTCGCCTTCTTCGTCGCGCCCGACGTCGTGGCCGCGACGGCCGCTGCAACGACGGTGACGAGCAAGAGGGCGGCGATGCTGCGTCTCTTCATCTGGAAGCCTCCGGGGGTCCGCTCAGTTGGTACTGACCACTTGCCATCAATCCGGATGCTCTCACAGCGTTCCCCGAAAAGTCAAGACCAATTTGCCAACTGGTCTAGTCCGATGTCGGACGTCGGCTGGAGCGCCCGGCCACCTACCCCGATCTCGGTGACGAGGCGGTACCGGTCGCCGCGGTAGGTCGAGCTCGTGTACTCGACGACGTCCGCCGTCGCCGCCCGCGTCACGCGTTCAAACAGGAGTGCCGGCGAATGGAGCGGCACGCCGAGCGCTGCCGATTCCTCGTCGTTCGTCACCGTCGGCTCCACCGTCTGGGTGCCGCCGACGATCGTCACCTCCCAGCGGCTCGTGAGGAGGTCGTAGAACGAGTTCTCCTCGAGATCGGCGGCCGTGAGCCCCGGAACGAGGGAGGACCGGACGTGCAGCAGCTCGATCGCCATCGGTTCGCCGTCGGCGAGGCGAAGGCGCTTCACAGCGACGACCGGCTCGGACGGCGACACGTGCAGGATCCGGCCGAGGCGCGCGCCCGCCGGAATCGTCCGCAGGTCGATCGTGCGGCTCGCCGGCGTGAGCCCCCGGGCGCGCATGTCGTCGCTGAAGGACGTGATGTCGATCCCTTTCGCGACCTTCGGCTCGGCGACGAACGTCCCGGCGCCGCGTCTCCGCACGAGATAGCCCTCGCGGACGAGCTCGTCGAGCGCCGCGCGGACCGTCAGCCGTGAGACGGACAGGTCGAGGCCGAGCTGCCGCTCGGAGGGGATCGCGTCACCGACGCCGAGCTCGTCGATCAGCTCGAGGACACGTTCGCGCGTCTCTCGTTGCTTGCTCACGACTGTGCTCCCGCGAGCGCGGCCATCGGTTCGCCGGTCAGCCGCGCCCCGCTGTCCGCGTCGAAGTAGTGGAACCGCTCGACGTCGACGCCGAGCGCCACGGTCGCACCCACCGCCGGCGCCGCGCCGGCGTCGACCCTGGCGGTGAAGAGCGCACGGTCGGCGCCCAGCAATACCTCTTCTGAAGCCGATTCCAGCACCTCGGCGGTGATCGGCGGCGCGTCGACATGGAAGAAGACGTGCGCCTCCGAGCCCAGGTCCTCGACCACCTCGACGCGCACGTCGATCGTCGGCAGAGCGGGGTTTCCGATGCCGAATGTCTCCGGCCGTATGCCGAGGACGACGCGCTCCTGCCGAGGCGCACGCGGAGCAGGCAGGGTGAACTGCCCGAAGCGGATCGTGTCCCCGTCGGGGAACGCCTCGACCAGGTTCATCGCGGGCGAGCCGATGAACGCCGCGATGAAGAGGTCGTTCGGGTGCGCGTACAGCTCCGACGGGCTGTCGCATTGAAGTATGTGCCCGTCGCGCATGACGGCGACGCGCTGGCCCAGCGTCATCGCCTCGGTCTGGTCGTGCGTGACGTACACGGTCGTGACGCCGAGACGCTGGTGGAGCTGCGCCAGCGAGGCGCGCATGCCGACCCGCAGCTTCGCGTCGAGGTTCGAGAGCGGCTCGTCGAGCAGGAACGCCTGCGGCTGGCGGACGATCGCGCGTCCCATGGCGACCCGCTGCCGCTGGCCGCCCGAAAGGTGAGCCGGCCGACGGTCGAGCAGGTCGGCGAGGCCGAGCAGCTCGGCGACCTCGCCCACCCGACGGGCGATCTCGTTCTTCGGCGTCTTTCGCGCGCGCAGGCCGTAGCCGAGGTTCTGGCGCACCGTCATGTGTGGGTAGAGCGCGTAGCTCTGGAAGACCATGGCGATGTCGCGCGACCTCGGGGCAAGGTCGGTGACGTCCCGGTCGCCGATCGTGATCGTCCCGCCGGTCACGTCCTCGAGCCCGGCCAGCAGCCGAAGGAGCGTCGACTTGCCGCAGCCCGAGGGCCCGACGAGGACCAGGAACTCCCCGTCGCCGACCTCGAGCGAGACGCCGTCGACGGCCTTGACGGCGCCGAACACCTTCGTCACCCGGTCGAGCGTGATCCCCGCCATGGCGCGATGGTATAGACCAGCTCGGCCAGAGACAAGCAAGCTCCGGTCAAAGTTGTCCGAACTGGTATTGACCAACTCGGGGGACCGCTTCTAGACTGGTGCGATGCCGGGACGGTTGGGAGTCGAAGCAGCACTCGTGGACGGAGTGCTCGTCGCGGGCGACGTCGAGATCGCGGACGGCCGCATCACCGCCTTCGGTCTCGGTGGCAAGCGCGGCCGCGGATTCGCGGTACCGGGCTTCGTCGACCTGCAGGTGAACGGCTTCGGCGGCGTCGACTTCCTCGACGCGGACGCGGCCGCGTACCGCCGCGCTGGGGACGCTCTGCTCGAGACGGGCGTGACGGCGTATCTCCCGACGCTGATCACGAGCCCCGAGGAGCAGGTGCTCGCGGCGATGCGCGAAGTGCCGGTCGACGATGCCGCACGGCCTCGGATCCTCGGCATGCACCTCGAAGGCCCGTTTCTCTCTCCCAACCGTCTCGGCACGCATGAGGCATCGTCGCGGCGCGATCCGGACCTGCCGCTGCTCGAGCGGCTGCTCGACGCCGGCCCGGTGCGCGTGATGACGCTTGCGCCGGAACTCGCCGGCGCGGGCGCGCTCGTCGACGTGCTGCTCGCGCGCGGGGTCGTCGTATCCCTCGGCCACACCGACGCGACCGTCGCGCAGGCGAACGCCGCCTTCGACGCCGGGGCGCGCGGTGTCACCCATCTCTTCAACGCGATGCGGCCGCTGCTGCATCGCGACCCGGGCATCGTCGGCGCAGCGCTCGCGCGCGACGACGTCTACGTCTCGATCATCCTCGACGGCATCCACCTCGCGCCCGAGACCGCGCGCACCGTCTGGAAGGCGGCGCGCGAACGCACCGTGCTCGTCTCGGACGCGATCGCTGCCGCGCCACGCAACGACGGGCCGTCGACCCTCGGGGAGCTCGACCTACAGGTGCACGAAGGCGCCGTGCGCGGGCCGGACGGCGTGCTCGCGGGAAGCGTCCTGACGATGATCGAAGCGGTGCGCAACCTGCACGAGCTCGGCGCGCCGATCGAGGACGCGGTCGGTGCAGCGACGCTCGCTCCCGCCGGGCTGCTCGGCGACCCGGAGCTCGGGCGGATCGACGTCGGCCTCCCCGCCGACCTCGTCGTGCTGAACGACCGCATCGAGATCGAGCGCGTGGTCGTCGCGGGCGTCGACCGGGCCTTCGCCTAGATCCAAGCGTTAGCATCGCAGCCGAGCAACACTCCGGGAAGACTGGCGTGGCCCAGGACTGAGGCGGCGACCTGGTAGGGTGAGATTCGCAGTGCCACAAGGATTTGGCCCTGCCGGAGTGGTCGTCGGGCTTCACGCCATGTGGCCCGGCGAAATGTCCTCCCACAGGCGCGCGGGTTGGAGCAGTAGCGGCCGACCCACCCAGCTGGTCGGCGTTCCGTTCGATCACCGGAGGGCGTCATGGCTGAAATACACGAAGTGGGATCCCCGAGAAGTCGAGGCGCGCATCGAGGCGCTGTCGCGCAGCGACCGACCGCATCGACGGCCCCGAGCCTCGCGACGCGTCGTCGGATCCGTTCGAGCCCACTCGATCTGAGCGAAGCGCGGCGTGGGTGGAACTACGACCGCATCGGACTCGTCTCCGACCTTCGTTGCGAATGTGGCAGCCCACGATGCCAGGCGACGGTTCCCGCGGTCGCCGCTACGCACCGGCGAGAGGCGGGCCAGTTCATCGTCGCATCCACGCATTTCGTCGGCGGGCTCGTAGTCAGAGCCGCCGACCAATTCTTCGTCGTCGAGCTACCGACCCGCCCGAGTGAACTCGCGTGCCGGGCGATTTGATACAGCAACGGGCCGGCGTCGATTGGACGTCTGGG
>JAICUZ010000052.1 GCA_025935595.1 Burkholderiales bacterium | reverse complement strand
CCGCTCCCGCCGAAATGCACGAACTGCTCACCGCTGACGCGGCGGAGCACGAACAGGTCGACGGCGCCGACCGCGGCCGCGGCCGCATCCGCGCGCGGCGTCTCGGTGCTCATCAGAACAATCTCCCGTCGTCCGGCAACGAGCCGAGGTGCGCACGGCCGAGGTCGGTGACCATCCGCCCGCGCGGCGTGCGCTGCAGGAAGCCGAGCTGCAGCAGAAACGGCTCGTAGACGTCCTCGATCGTCTCCGCTTCCTCACCGAGCGAGACCGCAAGCGTCGAGAGACCGACCGGGCCGCCGCCGAACTTCTCCACCACCGCGCGGAGCAGCTCGCGGTCGAAGCGTTCGAGCCCCGCCCCGTCGACCTCGAGGAGGGTGAGCGCCTCCTCGGCGACGAGCGTCGTGACGGCGCCTTCGTGGCGCACTTCCGCGACGTCGCGCACGCGGCGCAGGATGCGGTTCGCGATTCGCGGGGTGCCGCGCGAGCGCGCAGCGACGAGCTCGGCTGCGTCATCGTCGATCTCGACGCCCAGGATGCGGGCGGACCGGTGCACGATCATCGCGAGCTCGGAGGCGTCGTAGAGGTCGAGCCGGAACGTGAGGCCGAAACGGTCGCGCAGCGGTGTCGTCAGGAGCCCGGTGCGCGTGGTCGCGCCGACGAGGGTGAACGGAGACACGTCGAGTGTCAGCGTGCGCGCCGCCGGTCCCTGCCCCATGACGAGGTCGAGCCGGAAGTCTTCAAGCGCCGGATAGAGGAGCTCTTCCGCTGCGCGGCTCATGCGATGGATCTCGTCGATGAACAGCACGTCCCGCGGCTCGAGCGAGGTGACGATCGCGGCGATGTCCTTGCGTTCGAGGCCCGGCCCGGCGATCTGCCGGATGCCGACGCCGAGCTCGTTCCGAATGATCTGGGCGAGCGAGGTCTTCCCGAGCCCCGGCGGCCCCGCGAGCAGCACGTGGTCGAGAGCCTCGCCGCGTGCCTGCGCCGCCTCGAGCGCGATCTGGAGTTGCTCCTTGACGCGGTCCTGGCCGACGAAGTCGTTAAGTGTGCGCGGCCGGAGCGAGCGCTCGAGCTCGTCCTCGCTGTCGTCGAGCACGGGCGCCAGGAATTGGCTCATGCCGCCTGCTTCAACGCGTGGCGCACTTGCTCCTCCACCGGCAGCCCCGCGTCGACGTCGGCGAGCGCGCGTTCGGCGTCGATCAGCGTCCAACCCAGCTCAACCAATGCATCGCGAGCTGTCAGGTCACTCTCGTCACTGGCGAAACTCGCGTCAGCGAGTTTCGCCTTCAACTCCAGCACGACCCGCTGAGCGGTCTTCAAGCCGATGCCGGGGATCGCCTGGAACCGCTTCACGTCGTCGCGCGCGATCGCGCGGCGCAGCTCGGCCGGCGTCGAGCCGGAGACGATCGCGAGCGCGACCTTGGGGCCGACGCCGTTCACGCCGAGCAGCAACTCGAAGAGCTCACGCTCGTCGGCGGAGGCGAAGCCGTACAGCTGCAGCGCGTCCTCACGGACGACCGTGTGCACCTCGACCGTGATCTCGTCGCTGCCGAGGCGATGCACCGACGGTGTCGCGTGCACGAGGTAGCCGACACCGTTGACGTCGACGACCAGCGCCTGGCCGGCCCGGCCAGCGGCGCGGCCGCGAAGCCGGGCGATCACGACGCGACCGCCCGCTGCAGCGGCGGCGCGAGCGCGTGGCAGATGGCGACCGCCAGGGCGTCGGCAGCGTGGTTCGGTGCCGGAACGTCGTCGAGGCCGAGGATCGCCTTCACCATCTTTCCCACCTGCTCCTTCTCCGCTCGTCCATAGCCGCAGACGGCCTGCTTGACCGAGGCCGGCGCGTACTCAGCGCACGCGATGCCGGCGGACGACGCGGCGACGAGAACGGCTCCGCGCGCCTGCCCGACGGAGAGCGCGATGCGGGCGTCGGCGCCGACGAACGATTCCTCCAGGGCGACGGCATCCGGCTCGTGCGCCGCGATCAGTTCCTGGACGCCCGTGAAGATCGTGAGCAGCCGCACCTCCGGCCGATCCCGAGGAGACGTTCGCCACCAGCCGTGGCAGGTGGCCCTGAGGCGCCCGCCTCTTCCGTGGACGATCCCGTACCCGCAAGCAGCCGTCCCTGGGTCGATGCCGAGGACTTTCACGAGGACACGTTAGGCATCCCCCCGGACGTTCCTCTGGGAAATCCGATCCCGGTCCGGCAGAGTAGGTCCCACCCATGAAGACGAAACTCGGGGTCCTCCTCGTTCTCTCAATCGCGGGTCTCGCAGCGGCGGTCTCCGTCGCCCGTCCCGCCGCCACCGACGGGACTTTGCAGGCGACCGTCGGGCCCGGTTACTCGATCAACCTCACCCAGAACGGCGTGAAGGTGACGCACCTCGATCCGGGCACGTACACGATCGACGTCAACGACCAGGCCGATATCCACAACTTCGACCTCTTCGGGCCGGGCGTGAAGGAATCGACCGGCGTCGACACAATCGGCACGACCACGTGGACGGTCACGTTCACCGACGGCACGTACAACTACGTCTGCGACGCACATCCGGCGTCGATGAGCGGCAAGTTCACCGTGGGCACCGTCCAGACGACGACCATGTCGACGCCCCCGCCCGCGGCCGTCAAGGTGAAGGCAAAGGCCAAGGTGACCCTCCGGACGGTCGCCGTCACCGCGACCGCGACGAAGGTCGCATCGCTCGACTTCGGCCTCTGGAAGGGCACGAAGCGCGTCGCGCACGCGACGGCCAAGGCGAAGGTGAAGACGGTGAAGCTGAAGGCGCCGTCGGCCGGACGCTACGTCGCGAAGGTCACCGCGAAGGCCGCCGGCAAGACCGCCAAGGCCTCCGTCGCCGTCACGGTCAAGTAGTCAGGGCTCGCTGCGGGGCCGTCGCCTAACCGGCGACGGCCTCGAGCACCTGCTCGGGGATGTCGAAGTTCGCGTAGACGTCCTGGACGTCGTCGTTCTCCTCGAGTGCGTCGACGAGGCGCATCACCTGCCGCGCCTTCGACTCGTCGTCGACGGCGACCGTCGTCTTCGGGACGAGCATCAGCTCCGCCGACTCGACCGTGAACCCTGCCGCCTCGACCGCGGCGCGGACGGCGGAGAACTGCTCCGGCGCGGACGTGATCTGGAACACCGCGCCGTCCTCCTCGATGTCGTCGGCGCCGGCGTCGGCAGCTGCCATGAAGAGCTCCTCCTCGTCGACGCCGTCGGTGGGCACGACGACCACGCCCCGGCGTTCGAACTGCCATGACACCGAACCGTCGGTCCCGAGGTTGCCGCCGTGCTTCGCAAAGAGGTGGCGCACGTCGGCGGCGGTGCGGTTCTTGTTGTCGGTGAGCGCCTCGACGATCACCGCGACACCTTCCGGGCCGTAGCCCTCGTAGGTGATCGACTCGAATGCGTCGGCGTCGGCGTCGGCGCCCGAGCCCTTCGCGATTGCGCGATCGATGTTGTCGCGCGGCATCGAGTAGGACTTCGCCTTCTCGATCGCGTTCTGCAGCGCGAGGTTGTTCGCCGCGTCGCCCCCGCCGTTCTTCGCCGCGACGATGATCGCCTTCGACAGCTTCGAGAAGAGCTGCCCACGCTTCGCATCGGCGGCGCCCTTCTTGTGCTTGATCGATGACCACTTGCTATGCCCGGACAACCTCTGCCTCCCTCACGGATTCCAAGAACAGTTCGTGCAGCCGCGTGTCGTCGGTCAGCTCCGGATGGAACGCTGCGACGAGGAATCGTCCCTCGCGTGCGAGCACCGGGCGCCCGTCGACCTCGGCGAGCACCTCCACCGCGGGGCCGACGTCCTCGATCCACGGCGCGCGGATGAAGACCGCCCGCACCGGCTCTTCGAGCCCGACGACCGGCAGGTCGGACTCGAACGACGCGACCTGGCGGCCGAATGCGTTACGCCGGACCGAGACGTCGACGAGACCGAGGTGCTCGCGATCGAGCACGATCATCCCCGCGCACGTTCCGAAAACGGGACGGTCGAAGCCGCGGATGCCCTCGTCGAGCCCGTAGAGGTGCATGAGCCTCGTGAACGTCGTCGACTCGCCGCCCGGGATCACGAGCCCGTCGAGCCCGTCGAGCTCCACGGCCTTCCTGACCTCGACGACGTCCGCGCCGAGCCGGCGCAGCATCTGCGCGTGCTCGCGAAAGTTTCCCTGCACGGCGAGAACGCCGATCCGGAGCGGCTTCATGCTCCTATGGTATCGCCGGCCCTCGTATACGAGGTCCCCACGCGGGCTGCACGTCCTTCCAGGACGAGTCGCTCGAGATGGGCCAACGCCTCGGCCGTCGCGAAGCGCCTGAGCGTCGTCGAGAGGTCGTCGTCGAAGAGCTCGAGCGACACCTCGTAGGCGGAGAGCGGCGTCCCGTCGAGCGCCGCTTCCGTGCGGTCGAGCCGGTGCGCGTGGTGCACCGCGATCTCGGCCGCGCGGGCCGCCGGATCGGCCACCGGGTCGCGATGGCCCGTATAGGCCACGCGCGGCGCGCGCTCCTCGTACCAGCGCAGCGACTCGAGGTAGTCGCCGAGTGGATCCGGCCGTGAGTTCGGATAGAGGCCGATCGCAGGTGTGATCCCGGTCAGGATCGTGTCGCCGGCGAGCACGACTCCTTCGCGCTCGAGGACGATGTGACCGTCGGCGTGGCCGGGGAGAACGTCGACCCGCCACCCGTCCACCTCGTCGCCTGCCTCGAGCAGGCGATCAGGGTGCTCGACCCAGTGCACCGCGTCGACGAGGCGGCCGGACTCGGTGGCGATTCCTTCGATCGTCTCGCGCGGCATGCCGTGCGACGCCCAGTACTCGGCGAAGAGCTGAGGGTTGCGTTCCCCCCACGCCAGTGCGCATTGCGCGTGGTCGATCCGTCCCTGGAACACCGGAGCACCGGTGAGCTCGGCGACATCTCCGGCACCACCGACGTGGTCCGGGTGCATGTGCGTCACGACGATCGCCTCGACGGGGCCGTCGAGCCGGTCGAGGACGGGGCGCCAGCGCTTCTCCGGGTCACGGGATCCGAGCCCGGTGTCGACGAGGATGAACCCGCCCTTCGACGAGCGCACGAAATAGCAGTGCACGTGGTCGATCCCGAGCGGCAGGGAGAAGGTGACGCGATAGAGACCCTTCTCGACCTCCACCATGCATGAGAAGCTATCGCGGCTCATGCCGGCGCTGCTCGAGCTTTCCGACGTCACGGCACGGTACGGACAGGTCGTCGCGCTCCACGGCGTGTCGCTGACGGTCGAGGACGGCGAGATCGTCGCCCTCCTCGGTGCGAACGGCGCCGGCAAGACGACCACGCTGCGCTCCGTCTCCGGCACCGTGCGGCGAAGCGGGGACGTCCTGCTCGGCGGCAAGCGGCTCGCGCGAGCGACGCCGGAGGTGGTCGCGAGGCACGGCGTGGCGCACGTCCCGGAGGGGCGGGGGATCTTCGCCGAGCTGACGGTCTGGGAAAACCTGCGCATGGGCGGCTACATCGTGCGCCGGCCCGACTTCGCCACGGTGCTCGGCTATTTCCCGTGGCTGCAGGAACGGCGCAACCAGCAGGCGGGCACGCTCTCGGGCGGCGAGCAGCAGATGCTCGCGCTCGCGCGTGCCTTCCTCTCGCGGCCGCGACTGCTGATGCTCGACGAGCCGTCGCTCGGGCTCGCACCGCTGATCACGCGCGAGGTGTTCCGGGTCGTCACCGAGCTGAACCAGAAGGAAGGGCTCGCCGTACTGGTGGTCGAGCAGAACGCAGCCGTCGCCCTCGCGGCCGCGCAGCGCGGGTACGTCCTCGAGACGGGGCGGATCGCGGTCGCGGGGAGCGCGGCCGAGCTGAAGTCGAACGACGCGGTGCGGACCGCATACCTCGGATATTGATGCAGACCTTCTTCCAGACACTTACGACGGGGCTTTCGGACGGTTCGATCTACGGCTCGCTCGCACTCGCCCTCGTCCTGATCTACAAGGCGACCGAGGTGATCAACTTCGCCCAGGGTGAGATGGCGATGTTCACGACGTACATCGCCTGGGCGCTGATGGGGCACGGCTCGACGTTCGAATGGTGGGCGTTCTTCGCCACGCTCGGAATCGCGTTCGTCGGCGGCGCAGCACTCCAGCAGACGGTGATCCGTCCGCTCGAGCGCGCGAGCGTGCTGACCGCAGTGATGGCGACGATCGCCTTGCTCGTGATCCTGAACGGGCTCGCGGCCTGGATCTGGTCGCCGCAGCTGCAGTTCTTCCCGAGCCCGTTCCCGACGTCGTCGTGGGTGATCGGCGGCGTTCACATCTCGAAACAGGACGCGGGCACCTTCGGCGTCGTCATGGCCTGCGTCCTGATTCTCTGGCTGTTCTTCCGCTTCACGAAGCTCGGGCTCGCGATGCGCGCCGGCGCGCTCAACCCGGGTGCCGCGCGCTTGATGGGCGTTCGCGCGTCGTGGCTGCTGGCACTCGGCTGGGGATTCGCCGCCGCGCTCGGCGCAGTCAGCGGGATGATGGTCGCGCCCACCGTGTTCCTGACGCCCAACATGATGCAGGCGGTTCTCATCTACGCCTTCGCGGCCGCCATCCTCGGCGGGCTCGAGAGCCCCGTCGGCGCGATCGCCGGCGGCCTTTCGCTCGGCGTGCTCCTGAACATGCTCGGCGAGTACGTACACCCGGTGACCACCGAGCTGCGACTGCCGGTCGCGCTCGGGATCCTGCTCGTCGTGCTGCTGGTCAAACCGGCCGGGCTGTTCGGACGCGTGGTGGTGCGGCGCGTATGAAGAGGCTCGGCAACCCGATCGCGTTCGGTGTGCTCGTGCTCGCCGTCATCGCGGCGCCGTTCATCTTCTCGAACTACCGCACGTACCAGCTCGCGTTCGTCGGGCTCTATCTCGTCGCGCTGCTCGGTCTCGACATCCTCACCGGGTTCACCGGCCAGATCTCGCTCGGCCACGGCGCGTTCATGGGGATCGGCGCCTACACGACCACGATCCTCGTCGTCGACCACGGCGTCCGCGACATCTGGACGATCCCGCTCGGCGGCGTGGTCGCAGGAATCATCGGTCTCGCGTTCGGCATCCCGGCGACGCGCTTCGCCGGCCCGTACCTCGCGCTCGCGACGTTCGCGATCCCGCTCGCGTTTATCGGGATCCTCAAGCGCTACCCCGACTTCACCGGCGGCAACGTCGGCAAGAACCTCCCGCAGCTCCACTCGCAGCTCGGCTGGCATACGAACCCGTCGATCTGGTTCTACGTCGTCTGCTGGGTGGTGGCTCTCGTGATGCTGCCGCTGGCGTTCGTGATCGTCCGCGGCCGCTTCGGCCGCGCGATGCGAAGCGTGCGTGACAGCGAGATCGCAGCCGCCGCGAACGGCGTCTCGACGGCGGGTGTCAAGACGCTCGCGTTCGGTATCTCGGCGTTCTTCTGCGGCGTCGCCGGCTCGCTGTACGCGATCGGGATCACGTATGTGAACCCCGACACGTTCCCGATCGACCTGTCGATCTTGCTGCTCGTCGGGATCGTCCTCGGCGGCGCCGGCTCGCTGTACGGGATGCTGTTCGGCGCGCTGTTCGTCGAGTTCATCCGCATCAGCTGGGGACCGGCGTTGCTCAACCTGTTCAGCAGGGTGCATCACATCGACACGCACGCACCTGGATCCGGGCTCGTGGTGTACGGCGTGGTGCTGCTGCTCGTGCTCTACGCGGCGCCCGCAGGGGCTGCCGGGCTCGCCCGCGGGCTCGCGGGGCGGCCGGCGTTCCTGCGCCGCAAGGAGGATCCTTCTCTTTCGGATCCAGGACTCGTATAGTCCGGACCGAGGCACCCCCCAGGCCACTCCGCAAAAGGAGAGAACGCATGAGAAAGACGTTCCTGCTGATCGTCGCGGCGCTGGCCGTGACGGCAGTTGTCGGCGCGACTGCCGGTGCTCGTCCCACGGCGACGCCGGGCGTGACTGCGAAGTCGATCCTCCTCGAAGGGACCTACCCGTTGAGCGGGCCTGCGTCCGGCTACGCGCCGATCCCCGTCGGCATGGGCGCGTACTTCTCCTACGTCAACGCAAAGGGCGGGGTGAACGGCCGCAAGATCAACTGGCACTACGAGGACGACGGCTACAACCCGGCGAACACGGTCCAGATCACGCACAAGTTCGTCGAGCAGGATCACGCGTTCGCGCTGGTCGGAGGGCTGGGGACGGAACCGCAGCTCGCCGTGCGCCAGTACCTGAACGACAACAAGGTGCCGCAGCTCTTCGTCGCCACCGGTGCGACCACGTTCGACCGCGACTACGTGCAGTACCCGTGGACGATCGGCTGGCAGCCCGACTACGAGGCCGAAGGCTCGATCTACGGCAAGTACGTCGTGGCCAACATGCCGAACGCGAAGATCGGAATCCTCTACCAGAACGATTCGTACGGCAACGACTACCTGCGCGGGTTCAAAGCCGGGCTTCGGTCACACCAGTCGCAGATCATCACGGCACAGCCGTACGACCTGAGCGCGACGACGCCCCCGGCGGTACAGATGGCGAAGATCAAAGCATCGGGCGCCGACACGCTCGTGCTGTTCGCGACGCCGACGCCGACGATTCAGGCATACGTGATCGGCACGAAGCTCGGCTACAAGCCGGCGAACGTGATCACGAACTCCGTCTCGGCAACCGACGCCTTCCTGACGATCGCAGAGAAGAGCGGCTCGGACATCGTCGAAGGGTCGCTCAGCGTCGAGTACACGCTCGATCCGGCAAACCCGATCTACAACAAGCTGGCGGGCATGAAGCTGTACCGCTCGATCATGGCGAAGTACGCACCGAAGGCGAACGCCAATGACGGCCTCAACCTCTACGGCGTCGCCAAGGCATGGAACGTGGTGCAGCTGCTCACGAAGCTGGGCAAGAACCCGACGCGCGCCGGCCTGATGGCAGCCGCGCGGAAGATGACGTTCAGCCCGGGGAAGAAGAACGCGAACCCGTTCCTCCTCCAGGGCGTGAGCACGTTCACGAAGGGCTCGTTCCAGTACCCGATCACGCAGGTCAAGCTCGTCAAGTACGTGAACCACGTGTTCCAGCCCCAGGGCAAGCTGTTCGCGGGCCGCGGCGCGCTGCGTTAACGCCCGCCG
This sequence comes from Burkholderiales bacterium, assembly GCA_025935595.1. GTDB lineage: Bacteria > Actinomycetota > Thermoleophilia > Gaiellales > Gaiellaceae > PALSA-600. The sequence goes on along the minus strand of JAICUZ010000052.1, from coordinate 2,803 downwards.
GTTCTCGGGCATGTCGCGTATCGGGCAAGATGCGCGACATGCCCGACGCAGTGATCGTCGCCGCCGCACGCACGCCGATCGGCCGTGCGGCCAAGGGGTCCCTGGTCGACGCGCGTCCCGACGACCTCGCCGCGTTCGCGGTCCGTGCCGCTCTGGAGAAGGTCTCGGGGCTGCCGAGGGAGGAGATCGTCGACGTGATGGTCGGCTGCGGCTTCCCGCAGGAGAAGCAGGGCATGAACCTCGGCCGTCGCGTCGCGCTGCTCGCCGGCCTGCCGGTGACCGTCCCTGGGACGACTGTGAACCGCTTCTGCGCCTCGTCGCTGCAGACGATCCGGATGGCGCACCACGCGATTCGGGCCCGCGAGGGCGAGGCGTTCGTCGCCGCCGGCGTCGAGTCGATCACGCAGGTGAACGGCTATCCGAAGTCGGAGGACGAGATCCACCCCGCGCTGTTCGGGGACGACGCGCCGATCGCGAACGTCTACATCCCGATGGGGCTGACCGCCGAGAACGTGGCCGAGCGTTGGGACGTCTCGCGCGAGGACATGGACCGGTTCGCGCAGCAGTCGCAGGAACGCGCGGTCGCGGCGCAGCAGTCGGGCTTCTTCGAGCGCGAGATCTCTCCCTGGGACGGCGTGTCGGCTGACGACGGGCCGCGCGCTTCGTCGACGCTCGAGAAGCTGGCGGCGCTCGAGCCGGTGTTCAAGCCGGGCGGCAAGGTGACGGCCGGGAACTCGTGCCCACTGAACGACGGCGCTGCGGCGGTGGTCGTCATGTCGGAGAGGCGCGCGTCGGAGCTCGGGATCAAGCCTCGCGCGCGAATTCTCGCGTCGTCGGTCTCGGGCGTCGCGCCGGAGATCATGGGTGTCGGGCCGATCGAGGCGGTGCGGAAGGTGCTCGCGTACGCCGGCATGACGATCGCCGACGTCGACGTGATGGAGCTGAACGAGGCGTTCGCCGCGCAGGTGCTGCCGGTGTGCCGCGAGCTCGGCGTCGATCCGTTCAGCGACAAGCTGAACCCGCACGGCGGCGCGATCGCGCTCGGGCATCCGTACGGGATGACGGGCGCGCGGATCATGAACACGCTCCTGAACGACCTCGAGACGCTCGACCGGACGATCGGGCTCGAGACGATGTGCGTCGGCGGCGGGCAGGGGATGGCCATGCTCGTCGAGCGGTTGAACTAAGTCTGGGCGCGCTCGCTCTTCTCTTGGCGCTCGGGTCGTCGGCCGTCTGGGGCTGCGCCGATTTCGGCGGCGGGTCGCTGGCACGGCGGTTGCCGGTGCTGGCGGTCACGGTGCTTTCGCAGGCGGCCGGGTTCGTCGCGCTGCTCTTCGCACTGGGGGTACGCGGCGACCTCGGTGCACGATCGTTCGTGCTGGGCGTCATCGGTGGAGTCGGCGGCGGCATCGGGCTCGCGGCGTTCTACAGGGCGCTGTCTCTCGGGACGATGAGCGTCGTCTCGCCGATCGCCGCGTGCAGCGCGGTGGTGCCGTTCGCCGTGTCGGTCGCCACGGGAGAGCGGCCGGCGACGATCGCTGTCGCGGGTGCCGTGCTGGCGCTTGCCGGCGCGGTGCTCGCGTCGGTGGAGGAGCGGCGCTCCGCGTCGCCCGAGCGCGCCCACGCAATCGTTCTGGCCTGCGTCACGGCGGGAGCCCTCGGGCTCTTCGTCTACTTCCTCGGGCTCGGCAGCCGCGAAGGAGACGTGCTCTCGACGCTCGTCGGCGCACGGGTCGGGTCACTCGGCGTGCTCATCTTGCTGGCGGTCGCTCAACGGGCGACGGTGCGCCTGCCGGCACGCGCACTCGGCGCAGTCGCAGCGGTCGGCCTGGCGGACGTCACCGCCAATGCGCTCTTCGCCTTCGCAAGCGGCCACGGCCTGCTGGCGCTCGTGTCCGTCCTCGGCTCGCTCTACCCGGTGATGACGCTCTTCCTGGCGCACGTGTTCCTGCACGAGCGCCTGACGCGCCCGCAACAAGCCGGCGTGGCGATCGCCCTCGCGGGCGTCATCGCGATCGCGGCGTCGTGACACTTCCGTAACCCTCGTTTGGCGACGGGTTTCGGCTGGAAGCGAGCCACCGCCTGGGCACCTGGGCGGGCTCTGTCACAGTTCCGACACCCTCGTTTGGCGACGGTGTTGGGTCGGTCGGCGGTCTAGCATCGGCTCGTGCCGGCGCCGCTGATCGTCGAGGAGAACGTCCAGGCATTTCTCGACTCGCGCGGGCTCGGCCACGGTCCCGTCACGGCAACCAGGATCGGGGACGGTGGCGGGTCGAACTTCACCTTCCTGATCGAGCGCGGCGGCGAGCGATTCGTCCTGCGGCGGCCGCCCCGTCCGCCGCTGCCGCCGTCCGCCCACGACATGGTGCGTGAGGCGCGGCTCCAGCAGGCGATCCGTGCCGCCGGGTTCACACGGCTCGCCGAGATCGTCGCCGTCTGCGACGACGACAGCGTGATCGGCGTCCCGTTCTACGTCATGCGCCATCTCGACGGGCACGTGATCACCCAGGACCTTCCACCCGGGCTCGAGACGAACGAAGCACGCCGCGCGCTCGGGCTCGACCTCGTGGACACGCTCGCCGAGATCCACGCGGCCGACGTGTCGACCCCCGCGCTCGCGGCATTCCGGCGCCCCGGCAGCTACCTGGAGCGTCAGGTGCGCCGCTTCACCGACCTCTGGCAGATCAACAAGACGCGGGACATTCCCCACGTCGACGAGGTCGCGCGCCTCCTCGCCGAGCGCACACCCGACCCACTCCCGCCGACCGTCGTCCACGGCGACTACCGCCTCGGGAACATGATG
>JAICUZ010000290.1 GCA_025935595.1 Burkholderiales bacterium | reverse complement strand
GGATCACGCCAACTCATCCCCAGGAGGCCGTGATGGCGACCGTGCTCGTGCAGGAGTTCAAGATCCTCGATGACGACCGCAGCACGACGAACTACGACCACGTCATCGGGAGGCTGGGCCTCGACCAGGATCCGCCGGCGGGCTTGGTCGTCCACACCGCAGGGTGGGACGAGAAGGCGGGCGTCTTTCGCATCGTCGCCGTGTGGCAGTCCGCGGACGCCGCGACAGCGTTCATGCGCGACCGGCTACAGCCCGTGCTGGACGAGGGGCCGGTGAACCCTGTCCGTCGCGAGGAGCCCGATCTCGAGTCGATGTACGACGCTCACCACTTCGTGCAAGGCTGATGACGCTGCGCTTCGCCGAATCGATCCATCTCACCGACGGCGGGCTCGAGACGACCCTGATCTACCACGACGGGCTCGACCTGCCCGACTTCGCGGCCTTCACGGTGCTCGCCGGAGAGCGTGGCCGTTCGGCGCTCGCCGCGTACTACGACGCGTACCTGACCGTCGCCGAGACGCGCGGGCTCCCGATCGTGCTCGACACCCGGACATGGCGCGCCGGCTCCGATTGGGGTGCTCGGCTCGGCTACACCGCGGAGCAGCTCGCCGAGGTGAACCGGGAGTCGGTTGCGTTCCTCCGAGACGCGTGTGCCGGCCGGTCCGCGCAGGTGGTCGTCAGCGGCGCCGTCGGCCCACGCGGCGACGGGTACGTCGCCGGCGAGACAATGGCGCCGGCGGCCGCCCGCGACTACCACGCTCCGCAGGTCGAAGCGCTCGCAGCGGCCGGTGTCGAGCTCATCTCGGCGCTCACGATGACCTACGCCGAAGAGGCGGCCGGGATCGCGTTGGCTGCGGAGAGCGCCGGCGTTCCGGTCGCCGTCTCGTTCACCGTCGAGACCGACGGAACCTTGCCGTCCCGGCAGCCCCTCGCCGAGGCGGTCGCCCAGGTGGATGCCGAAACCGGCTCGGCGCCGATCCACTACATGGTCAACTGCGCGCATCCGACCCATTTCGGCCACGTGCTCGCGGATCCGCCGCCGGGTCGGGTCCGCGGCGTCCGGGTGAACGCATCGTCGAAGAGCCATGCCGAGCTCGACGAAGCGACCGAGCTCGACATGGGAGATCCGCTCGAGCTCGCCGAGCAGGTCGCGGGGCTCCGCGGGCGGGGCGCGGACCTGACCGTGTTCGGCGGCTGCTGCGGCACCGACCACCGGCACATCGACGCGCTCGCCGCGGCGCTCGGCCACTAGCCGACTCTTGAGTTCGGGCTCCGTTCGGTCTAGAACGGGTTCCGATGAGGCGATTCGCCGCGCTTCTCATGCTCACGGGCGTGCTCCTCGCGGTCCCGGCGGCCCAGTCGCGTGACCAGGCGATCTATCGAATCGACCACGTCGCAGACGGGGACACCGTCGACCTCCGGAACGGGCAGAAGGTGCGGCTCGTCCAGATCGACACGCCTGAGGTCTACTTCGGCACCGAGTGCTACGGCCCGCAGGCGTCGGCGCTGACGAAGCGCCTGCTCCCGCCCGGGACAGCGGTGCGTCTCTCGGTCGAGCCGGCGACAGACCGCGTCGACGACTACGGACGCCTGCTGCGCTACGTCGTCCGCGCGCGCGACAACCTGGACGTCAACGTCTACCTCGTTCGGGTCGGAGCCGCCGCACCGTATTTCTACGACGGCAGGCGGGGCATGTTCGCCGCGCTGCTCGACCGCCTCGCAAGGCGCGCTCGCACGAAGCACCTCGGCCTGTGGGGCGCGTGCCCGCACACGCGCTACGCGCCGGACCGCGGCGTTGCGACCGGCAGTCGCTGACTCAGCCGACCCGGACGACGAAGAACGCGACCGCGACGTACTGACACGCGAGCGCGCCGATCGTCAGCGCGTGGAACAGCTCGTGGTACCCGAACACTTTCGGGAAGGGGTCTGGTCGTCGGAGCGCGTAGACGACCGCTCCCGCGGTGTAGGCGAGCCCGCCTGCTCCGAGCAAGACGACCGGTGCGATCCCGTCGTGGTGCATGATCTGGGGCAGCGCGGCGACGCCCGCCCACCCGAGCGCGACGCCGACCGCCGCGGACAAGACCTTCGGCGCGCGCACCCAGCACATCTTCACGAGGATCGCCAGCGCGGCGCCCGACCAGACGATCGCGAGGATGGTGATCCGCCACGGCCCATGCAGGCTGATCAGGCCGACCGGGGTGTATGTCCCGGCGATCAGCAAGAAGATGCCTGCGTGGTCGGCCCGGCGCATCCAGAGGCGCGCCGCCGTCCGCTTCCAACGGATCCGGTGGTAGAGCGTGCTCGTCCCGAGCATCACCGTCGCCGAGACGGCGAACGCGAGCGCCGGCAGCACCCGGGCGTCCGGAGCCGCGATGACGAAGAGAACGCCGATCACGCACGAGGCGACGAACGCTCCGCCGTGAAGCACCCCGCGGAGGAGGGGACGTGCGGCGGTCTCGTCGAGTGGAGCGATCATGGTTCTCGTCCTCGTATATTCGCAGCCGCGGCGCCCGGTTTTCCGGGGTCCCGCTACAATCTCGCGGCCCGAGGGCAGTGCGTCAGCGTGCCCGGTGGCAAACCACCTCAGAGAGACGAGACATGGCAAAGACCGGAGTCAGAGTTGCGATCACGCTCGCATGCACGGAGTGCAAGCGGCGGAACTATCAGACGATGAAGTCGAAGCGGAACACCCCGGACCGGGTCGAGTTCAGGAAGTACTGCCGTTGGTGCGGCAGCCATACGCCGCACCGGGAGACGCGCTAACCCGATGTCCGACGCGCGCCCCGAGCGCCATCCTGCCGTCAGCCGGCAGGCGCAGCCCGTCGAGGAGCGCCGCCGCGGGCACTTCGTCCAGGAATCCTGGGCGGAGCTCAAGAAGGTGGAGTGGCCGAACCAGAACCAGGTGATCCAGGGCACCGTCGTCGTGCTGATCGCCTGCCTGGTCGTGGGCGCATACCTCTATTTCAACGACATCGTGTGGAAGCACGTCGTCGCCAAGATCATCGGGAGCTAAGGACACGCATGTTTCGCTGGTACGTCGTCAACACCTATTCCGGCCACGAGAACAAGGTCAAGGCCAACCTCGAGCACCGCATCGAGTCGATGGGGCAGCGCATGCGCTTCCGGCGGGTCGTCGTCCCGACCGAGCAGGTGATCGAGACGAAGGACGGCCAGAAGGTGCAGGCCGAGAAGCGCGTGCTCCCGGGCTACGTGCTCGTGAACATGGACCTGAACGACGACGCGTGGACGGTCGTCAAGAACACCCCCGGGGTGACCGGCTTCGTCGGCGCCGGCTCGAAGCCCGTGCCGCTGTCGCAGCCCGAGGTCGACCGCATCCTGCGGACCGGCCAGACCGCCGG
>JAICUZ010000236.1 GCA_025935595.1 Burkholderiales bacterium | reverse complement strand
TCGCTCTTCGACAACGGCGCGATCCCGAAGGAGGAGCCATACACGCGCCCGCTCGTCCTGAAGATCGACCCGGCGACCAAGACCGCGAAGATAGTCAAGACGTTCGTGCACCCGAAGAAGCTCAGCTCGCCGTTCGAGGGAAACCTCGAGCTGCTTCCCGACGGCGGCGCGTTCGTCGGCTGGGGCGGCATCCGCAAGCTCACGGAGTTCTCGCCGGCCGGAAAGGTGCGGTTCCAGATGACGCTGCCCTACGGCGATACGTACCGCGGTTACCGGTTGCCGTGGACGGGCAATCCGGGTGGCACTCCGCTCGTCGCGGTCGACGGCGATCGTGTGTACGCGAGCTGGAACGGGAAGCGAGGGATCGCGAGGTGGCAGGTGCTCGCCGGCGCAGACTCCGACCACCTCGCCGTGATCGCCTCTCGGCCGTGGGGCGGGCTCGAGACGACGATCGGCCTCGAGACACCGCCGAGCGCCGTCGCGGTGCGGGCGCTCGATGCCTCCGGGCACGTGCTCGGGCAGTCCGACGCTCTGACGCCGTAACGCCGGAGCGGGCGCGGGCAGTTCAGATCCAGCGGCGGAGCTTGGCGACTCCCAGCGTGAGTGGTGCAACGGCGACGATCACGGCCAGCACGACCCAGAAGAGCCACGTGTGGTTGAACAACCCGACTTTGAAGTTCATGCCCATCACGCCGGCGAGCAACGCTCCCGGCAGCACGATGACGGAGGCGAGGGTCAGCACCTTCATGATCTGGTTCGTATGGTGGCCGCCGCGTGCGATGAGCACGTCGAAGGAGCCCACGATCGCCTCGCGTGCATCGCGCGCTTCCTGCAGCGTTGATTCGTATCGCACGAAGAGCGACTGGAATCGTTCGCTCGAGGAGTTGTCCCCGAGCGCCTCGAGCTCCGGATGTGTGAGCGCGACGAGCGCTGAACGGTGGGCGGCAAGCGCTCTTCGCAGCTTGCCGACTTCCCGCCGCATCTCGACCAGCCGCTCGATGTCTTCGTCGGCCCCTTCGCCACGCATCGCATGGACGTCGAACTCTTCCAGCCGTTGCTCGATCCGTTCGAACGCAGCCGTGTAAGAGCCGAGGACCCATTCGAGCAGTGCGGCCAAGAAGCTCGGCCCGTCGAGCGAACCGGTGTCGCCGGAACCTGATACACGCGACGCGAAGTCGTCGAGCACAGGTATCGGCCGATCGTGAGCGGTGATGACCCAGTTCTCGCCGACGACACATTCGACGGCGTGCAGCTCCCCCTCGTCGTCCTCGCACGGGGCGTAGGTCGTGATGTGGATGTAGCGGCCGTGGTCGTCGAAGATGGGTGATCGATGCGGCGAAGTAAGGCAGTCGCGCGTCAGCGGATCGATCTGGAACGCATCCGCCACCTCGTCGGCAGTGACCTGAGAGCCGCGATGGACATCGACCCAGAGCAGCTTCGAGCCGTTGAGCCGCCGTGGGCGCTCCGCGAGGGCAGCCAGATGCTCGACCTGGTCTCGGTCGAACAAGATCGCGTTGCTCGAGCCCTCCGACGTTTCGGTTGAACTCGACACTTGCATGCCTGAACGAAAGAGAACGGCAAACAGATGCGGGGTCACGACGCGTCTGCGCCTGTCTTTTTGCTCTGGCGACCGTTCGTCGTCGGCCCAGAAAACAGAAAGACCCTGTTTCCAGGGCCTTTCGAAGGCTGCGGGACTAGGACTCGAACCTAGACTACCTGATCCAGAGTCAGGCGTCCTACCATTAGACGATCCCGCAAGGGCCGCCATTGTAGCCCCGCTCCGGAGCTACAGATCGAGCTCGTAGAGCGGAACGAGCCGCTTCTCGGCCTCGGTGTCGATGTGCGCGAGCACTTCGACGTACGGCTCGAGCCCCGATCCGCGCAGCTTCGCCTTCAGCAGCCCGTCGACCTGGTAGATGCCGGAGGAGTTGTTCATCGTGATCGAGATCCGAATCGGCTTCTGCTCGCCGTCGGAGATCGTCACTTCCTCGATCGCCGCAGCGGACAGCGAGTGAATGCCGACCCGGCCGCGCTCGAAGGCGATCCGCGAGCGGCCCTGCTCCATGTCGAGCGCGTCGGCGACACGGAGGATGCCGGCTTCGAGCGTGAGAGGCTGGCCGTCGGAGCGGTGGCTGATGATCCCCTGCAGCACCTCGGACACGACCACCGTCAGATCGGGCTCGTCGTAGATCCCGTCGAGCAGCTCGCGCAGCTTCGGCTCCGCGAGGAAGAGGCTGAAGTCCTCATGCCCCTGGCGATGCACGGACATTCCGACGCAATGCGTCAGCGCCGTGAGCACGACGATCACCTCTGCGTCGTCGCGCGTGTAGCCGTAGTCGCGGACCACGTTCGGCTCGACGCCGTGCTTCGTCAGCTGCCTGAGGAGCTTGAGCGCGATGTTGGTGACGATCTGGATGTGCACCCACGAGTGGTCGTTGATCTCCATCCGCGCGACCGCGTTCACGTTCGCGACGTGCCACCAGCCCTTCAGCTGGTCGTCCCGGTTCGCGCGGTCGATCACGGTGCGGAGCGTCCGGTTCGCGCGGACCGGCACGCGGATGCGCATCTCGCCAACCGCCTGCTTCGGGGTCATGCGCGTCTCGCGCTCGGCTTCCGGGGCAACCTGCGGTTCGATCGGTTCCATGCTGTCCGACATCCGGGACACCATATGCCCCGATGAGCGGAGAGGCAGCGGGGTTCTGGCGGCGGTTCGCAGCGGCGTTCATCGACGCGCTCGTCGTCGGGATCGTCGAGTTCATCCTTCGGTTCATCCTCGGCGGCGCCGGCATCGCGCTCTCCGTTCTCTTCTCGTTCGGCTACTACACGTACTTCCACGGTCGCACCGGCCAGACGCCCGGTGACGCTGCGCTCGGGATCCGGGTCGTCGACATCGACAACGGCAACGTGATCGGGTACGGCCGCGCGTTCGGACGGTGCCTCGTCTCGATCGTCTCCGGGCTCGTGATCGTGCTCGGCTACCTGTGGATGCTCTGGGATCCGCGCAAGCAGACCTGGCACGACAAGGCCGTCAGCTCGCTCCCTGTTCGGGTCTAAGCCGCGTCGACGGCCCAGTCGCCGTAGAGCGACGTGTAGAGCCCTCGCCTCGCGAGCAGCTCGTCGTGCGTTCCCTGTTCGACGATCCGGCCGTGCTCGAGCACCACGATCAGGTCCGCGTCGCGGATCGTGGACAGGCGGTGCGCGATGATGAACGCGGTCCGGCCGTGGAGCAGGCGGCGAAGCGCCTGTTCGATCTTGCGCTCCGTGCCGATGTCGACCGAGCTCGTCGCCTCGTCGAGGATCAGGATCCGCGGATCGGCGAGCAGCGCCCGCGCGAACGCGACGAGCTGGCGCTGGCCGAGCGACAGCCGTGAGCCGCGCTCGCCGAGCTGCGTCTCGTAGCCGTCCTCGAGCCGGTCGACGAACTCGTCCGCGCCGACGGCACGAATCGCGGCGAAGATCTCCTCACGGCTCGCCTCCCGCCGACCGAACGCGACGTTCTCGGCGAGCGTGCCCGCGAACAGGAAGCCCTCTTGAGGGACGATGCCGAGCTGGCGGCGAAGCGACTCCTGGGTCACGTTGCGCAGGTCGACACCGTCGAGCGTGATGCTGCCCTCGGTCGGGTCGTAGAAGCGCGCCAGCAGCTTTGCGATCGTCGACTTGCCCGCGCCGGTGTGCCCGACGAGCGCGACGGTCGTGCCGGCCGCGACGTGCAGGTCGATCCCGTGCAGCACCTCGGGCCCGCGGCCGTAGGCGAATCGCACCGACTCGAAGTCGACGTCGCCGCGCACCGTGTCGAGCGCGACCGCGCCCGGTGGGTCGACGACCTCCGGCTCCTCTTCCATCAGGTCGGTGATCTTGTCGAGCGCCGCGACCGCGGACAGGAACGTGTTGTAGAGCTGCGACAGCTGTTGGACCGGGTCGAAGAAGTTCGAGAGGTAGCCGAGGAACGCGACGAGCGTGCCGATCGACACGTCGCCGTTGAACGCGAGCCAGCCGCCGTAGCCGAGGACGACGGCGGTCGCCGCCGACGAGAGGAAGTCGACGGCGGGGAAGTACACGCCGTTCAGGACGACCGTCTGCATGTTCGCCTCTCGGTACCGGTCGGCGACGGCCGTGAAGTTGGCGCGCGCGGCCCGCTCGCGCGTGAACGACTGGAGCACCCGCATTCCGGCGATGTCCTCGGCGAGCGTCGCCGTGACCGCGCCCAGGGTCTCGCGGACGCCGCGGTAGGCGCGGCCGGAGCGCTTGCGAAACCACGCCGTCGCCAGCGCCACCGGCGGCACGATCGTCAGCGTCGCGAGCGCAAGTCTCCAGTCCAGAAAGAACAGGACTACCGCCGAAAGGGCGAGGGTCAGCGTGTTCTGGACG
>JAICUZ010000336.1 GCA_025935595.1 Burkholderiales bacterium | reverse complement strand
TCGGCGACCCGCCGCGGCTCGTCGGTGTAGACCATCGCGGCGCGGTTCGACGCGGTGACCATGTCGTCGCCGGCGTCGAGACGCGCGACCCGGTCGACCTTCGACTGGCCGTGATCGGAGCACACGACGACGGCATACCGCTCGAGGAACGCCTCCGGCCCGCCCGCGGCGTCGAGCAGCGCGCCGATCGCGGCGTCGGATCGCTCGAGCGCCTCCTGCGAGCTGTCCGGCCCGACAGCGTGCGAGGCATAGTCGTAGTCCGGCAGGTAGTAGACGAGCACGTCGAACCCGTCGCGCGTGACGAGCCACCGGCCGACCCAGGCGGCGTACGCGTCGATCGAGCCGAGCGCGCGGTTCCGAACGGCAATCGGCGCACCGGTGCGGTCGCTCTCGTAGAGCGAGTACCAGAAGAACCGCTTCGGGCCGTACACGGCGGGCGCGCCGGGGATCGTCGCGAGATGACGCGACCGGCCGCGGTAGCACGTGATGTTGATCGCAGCGGTCGTCAGCCCCGCGTCTTCGAGCGTCTCGTACAGGGTCTCGATGCCGCGCGAAAGGTGCTTCGCGTTCAGATCGACGATCGTGTCGCGCAGCGATCGCGTGAACCCGGCGGCGCGGATCGCGGCGAACGACGAGCCGTACTCGACGAGACGCTGCTCGCCGCGGTGCCACCAGACGAGGTGCGGGATGTGATGGCCGTCGGGATGCGAGCCGGTCGCGATCGAACTGAGGCAGACGGGCGTGAGCGACGGAAACGTGCTGACCGCGCGGCGGTACTCGCCGTGGTCGGCGAGGAATCGAAGGGCAGGTGTGTCGGCCGCCTCGAATGCAGAGGGCGTCAACCCGTCGACGATGACGAGGATGACCGGCTTCGGCTTCGCCGGCGAGGGGTCAGTCCCGGGCAAGCGAACGAAGCCCGGCGTGGCGCTCCGGTGCGCGGGAGCGCAGCCGAGCGCCGAGCGCAGGCACCGCGACGGCCTCGAGGTACCCGAGCACGGGGACGAACGCGAGCGCCGCGCCGACCAGCGCTGCGACCGCGAGCAGGAGCGCGGTGCCGCCGGGCGTGCCGCCGCGCCTCAGGGTGCCGCGGACGAGCGGAGTCGATCCGATCGCGCCGCACACCGCACCAGCTGCACCACCGACCGCCTCGTCCCATTGACCGAACACGAGCCCGATCGCGACGGCGACGGCGACGGCGACGGCGACGCCTGCGAGTGCACGACGCAGCGCACCCGTGGCGGCGACACCGAGCGAGGCGCCAAGGCCGACGAGGATCCCGATCGTGTACCAGTCCCCCATGCCGCGAGGTTACACACGGCCCGTCACCGGGCAGGACAGGAGCAATGGACGGCGACTCCCGCCCGCAACTCGTCTTCTTCACGTCGGCTCGCTCTGGGCCGGCGCGCCGTATGGAGAGCCTCGTCGCTCACCTCGCACGGAAGGAGCGCGACCGGCTGCGGGTGATCCAGGTCGACGTGGACGGTTCGCCTGCAGTCGCGAAGAGGCTGCGCGTCGAAGACGTGCCGACCCTCGTGCTCGTCGTGGAGCGCAAGGCGGTCGCGCGGCTAACCGGTCGCGTGAGCGCGCCGAAGATCGAGGCGATGCTCGAGCGCCACCTCGCTGTTACTGCTTAGTCCTGGAGCTTCTCGATCAGGCTGAGCGTGAACTGCGCGGCGCGTGCGCCGTCGACCACGCGATGGTCGAACGTGGTGCTGATGTTCCCCATCGTCCGCACGACGATCTCGCCGTCGACCACGACGGGGCGCGGCGCGATGCGGTGCACGCCGAGGATCGCGACCTCGGGGTGGTTGACGATCGGCGTGACGAAGAGCCCGGCGAGCTTGCCGGCGCTCGTCACCGTGAACGTCGAGCCGCGCAGCTCTTCCGGCGCGAGCGTGCCGGCGCGCGCCTTCTCCGCGAGCGCGTCCACGTCGGCGCGTAGCTCGTCGATGCTGCGCGAGTCGCAGCCGCGGACGACCGGCACGACGAGCCCGGCGTCGGTCTGCACGGCGATGCCGAGGTCGTAGCGGTCGAGGTACACGATCTCGTCGCGCTCGAGGCGCGCGTTCAGCTCGGGAAACTCCTTCAGCGTGGCGGCGGTCGCCCGCAGCACGGTCGGTAGGAGCAGCTTCAGGTCGACGTGCGTGAAGTCGCACTCCTCGACATAGGTCACCGCCGGGACCTCGCGGTGCGCGCGGCTCAGGTGCTCGACGATCTGCCGCCGGATTCCGCGCACCGTCTCGCGGCGCCCCTCGGAGGCTTGTAACAGACTGTTACTTGACCC
>JAICUZ010000202.1 GCA_025935595.1 Burkholderiales bacterium | reverse complement strand
GTCCTGGTGGAGAACGCGCTCGTCCATACGCCGGGTGGGACGCAGGTGCGGCTGGCGGCCTCCCTGGACGGCCACCGGGCGCTCCTCACCGTCGCGAACGATGGGCCCGGCATCCCGCCCGAGGCGCGCCAGCAGGTCTTCGAGCGCTTCTTCCGGCTCGACGGAGCGCGGGCGTCCGGCAGCGGCCTCGGCCTCGCGATCGCACGTGAGCTGGCGGGCGTGATGGACGGCCGGATCGAGCTCTCCGACCGAGACGGCTGGACCTGGTTCACGCTTGCGCTGCCCGCCGAGCTGCCGCTGGCGAAAAACGTGAAAACGGCCCAAACGGCCGTCTGAAGCCAAAAAAACCAGTCGAGCGTCGGCGTCGTATAGTGGCGCACGGTGCGCGCGACCTCGATCGCAGCCCTCGCGCTGCCGACGGCGATCCTCGGAGGCGCGGTCGCGTTGCTCGGCGCCTTCGCGGGCGGGTTCCTGCATCGCGACCAGACGGTCGTCGTCCGCGAGCAGGTGATCTCGGGCGATGCGGGGTCGCCGACGATCGTGGCCAAGCCGATCGCCGGCAACGGCTTCCAGCCCGCGCAGATCTTCGCTCGGCGCGCGGCGGGCGTGGTGACGATCGTCTCGTACTTCGACGGCTCCGGAGCGACCTCTGCGGGCCAGGGCTCTGGGTTCGTCGTCTCGCCCAGCGGCAACGTGCTCACGAGCGCCCACGTCGTCACGACCGCCGGCCAGGGCGGTGGGCAGACCGAGCGGGCCCGCACGATCTATGTCCAGTTCTCGGACGGCGACCGGATCCCCGCGAAGATCGTCGGCTACGACCTGTTCGACGACGTCGCGGTGATCCACATCGACCCGAAGCTGCACCGCCTACGGCCCGTCCCGCTCGGCAACTCGGCGCGCGTGGTCGTCGGCGAGCCGGTGGCGGCGATCGGGAGCCCGTTCGGCAATGCCGATTCCTTGTCGGTGGGAGTCGTCTCGGCGATCCGCCGGTCGATCCCCTCCCTGACGACCCGATACGACCTCGTCGACGCGATCCAGACCGACGCGCCGATCAACCACGGGAACTCGGGCGGGCCGCTGTTCGACGCGCGCGGACGGGTGATCGGCATCAACGCGCAGATTCGGTCGTCGGGCGGCAGTTCGGGCTTCGAAGGCGTCGGCTTCGCCGTGCCGATCGACTCGGCCCGGCGCTCGCTGAGCCAGATCCTCCAGACGGGCGGCGTTCGCTACGCCTTCATCGGGATCGAGACGGAGGATCTCACCCCCTCGCTCGCGAAGCGCTTCGGGTACGCGGCGCGGCGCGGCGCGTTGATCGACACGGTCCTCCCGGGCAGCGGTGCGCAGAGCGCCGGCTTCAAGGCAGGCACGCACATCGAGGCGTTCCGTGGCCTCGGCGTCCACGTCGGCGGGGACGCGATCGTCGCGATCGACGGGGCTCCGGTGGCCGACTCCGAAGACGTCGTCCGGATCGTCGCGACCAGGCTCTTCCCCGGTGAGGTTGCGCGCTTCACGCTCGTCCGGGGTCAGGCCCGCCGCGTGGTGAAGGTCAGGCTCGGCGAGCGGCCGCCCGCAGGTTAGGAAACGCCGGGGAAGGGTAGTGCGCGGGTAGCGGAGAACTGCTCTACTCAGGATTCGGCAGAATCTCCGAGGTTCGCTTCGGCAATCCGGCTCGAATCCCACCCTGACATGGACTCCGCGCAGAACGGTCACCACCACGGGCAGGCCATCCGGCTGACCATCCCGGCCAAGCCCGAGTACATCACGCTCGGGCGACTCGCCCTGACGGGGATCGCGCGGCTTCGCGCCGAGCCGCTGTCGCCGGAAGTGCTCGGAGATCTGAAGCTGGCCCTGACCGAGGCGTGCACCAACTCCGTCCGTCATGCCTACGGCGACACGGCCGGGCTCGTCCACATCGTCTACGAGCTGCATTCCGATCGGCTCGTCGTCGAGGTGTCCGACTCGGGCGAAGGATTCGAGCCATCGGCGACTCGCCTCTCGTCCCTCGGCGCCGACGGGCTCGCCGAAGGCGGCCTCGGGATCGCGATCATCGAGGCACTCTCGGACGAGCTCGAGATCGGCGAAGGCGACGACGGCGGCTCGCGTCTCCGGTTCGTGAAGCACCTCGCCTAGCCGCGTGGCCGGCCGCCGGGCGCTGATCATCGTCTCCAACCGGGGGCCCGTGACATTCGACCGGGGCCCGGGCGGCGAGCGTGTGACCCGCCGCGGCGGCGGCGGCCTCGTCACGGCATTGCGCGGGCTGCTCGAGCATCACGACGTGACGTGGATCGCAGCGGCGACGACCGACGAGGACCGGGTGGTCGCAGCCGAGGGATCGAGCGAGGTCGCGTTTGTCGCGCCCGAGCCCGACGCGTACCACGGCTACTACAACGTGGTCGCGAACCCGATGCTCTGGTTCATCCAGCACGGGTTGTGGGGGCGCGGGCTGCGACCCGACCTCGACCGGGCATTTCACGACGCCTGGCGCGACTACCAGACGGTCAATCGCCTGTTCGCCGACCGGGTAGTTGTCGAACTGGACAACAACCCCGGTGCCGCCGTGTTGTTCCACGACTATCACCTCTACCTCGCGCCCGGCTACGTCCGTGCGGCACGTCCCGACGCGAAGCTCGCGCATTTCGTGCACATCCCGTGGCCCGCCGACTGGACGATCCTGCCGGAGGAGATGCGCCGCGCAGTGCACGACGGGCTGCTCGCGAACGACGTCGTCGCGTTCCACACGGCGCGGTGGGCGCGCAACTTCGAAGTGAGCTGTGACGAGATCGTCGGCGGTCACGCACGCACACACGTCACGCATCATGCGATCTCGATCGACACGGCTGAGTTCGAAGGGCTCGCACAGTCCGACGACGTGGCTGCAGAAGAACGCGGGCTCGAAGCGTCGCGTCCGGAGAAGCTCGTGGTCCGCGTCGACCGAACCGACCCGTCCAAGAACATCGTGCGCGGCCTCGAGGCGTTCGGCCTCCTGCTCGACTCACGCACAGAGTGGCGGGGCCGTGCGCGGATGCTCGCGCTGCTCGATCCGTCGCGCCAGTCGATCCCGGAGTACGTCGAGTACGTCGCGGCGATCGAGCGCACGACCGACGAGATCAACGCCCGGCATCCGCACGCGATCGACCTGCAGGTCGCCGACAACTTCCCGCGATCGGTCGCGGCGTACAAGCAGTTCGACGTTCTGCTCGTGAATGCGGTGTACGACGGCATGAACCTCGTCGCAAAGGAGGGGCCGCTCGTCAACGCACGCGACGGCGTGCTCGTCCTCTCCGAGAATGCCGGCGCCCACGAGGAGCTCGCAGAGTGGGCGCTGACGGTGAACCCGTTCGATGTGTGGGGGCAGGCAGAGGCGCTGCACGAGGCGCTTTCGATGGATCCGGCGGAGCGGCGGCGGCGCCGCGACGGCATCTGCGCCCAGGTGCGCCGGCACGACGTGCACGCATGGCTGGACGGGCTGCTCGCCGATCTGGACTCGGTCTAACCTTCCCGCATGAGCGATCTGTCCCACGTCGACGAAACAGGCAACATCCGCATGGTCGACGTCGGCGCGAAGCCCGTCCAGCAGCGCCGCGCCGTCGCGCGCGCGCTCGTGCGCATGGCGCCCGAGACTGTTGCCAAGCTGGGCGAGCTGCCCAAGGGCGATGCGCTGACGACGGCCCAGCTCGCCGGGATCATGGCCGCGAAGCGAACCTCGGAGCTGATCCCGCTGTGCCACCCGCTCGTTCTGACGCACGTCGGTGTCGAGCTGCGCGTCGTCGAGGAGGGCGTCGAGATCGTCGCATCGGCGGAGACGGCGGCGCAGACGGGCGTCGAGATGGAAGCGCTCACCGCCGTGTCGGTCGCAGCGCTCACGGTCTACGACATGGCGAAGGCAGTCGACAAGCAGATGACGTTCGAAGTCGAGCTGGTCGAGAAGACGAAGCAGTGACGGCGGCGGTGCTCACGGTGTCCGACCGCGTGTCGCGCGGCGAGGCGGCCGACGGGAGCGGCGACACGCTTGCCGAGCTGCTCGAGGCCGACGGGTACGACGTGGTGCGCCGCGTCGTCGCCGACGAAGCGGCGGCGATCGCAGCGGCGATCGCAGAGCTCGCGCGCGGGGCGACGCTCGTGCTGACGACCGGCGGCACGGGGATCGCGCCGCGCGACGTGACGCCGGAGGCGACGCGGTCCGTGCTCGAGCGCGAGGCGCCTGGCATCGCGCAGGCCCTCCGAGCCGACTCGATCGCGAAGACGCCGCACGGGCTGCTCTCGCGTGGGACGGCCGGTGTGCTCGGCGCGACGCTGGTCGTCAACCTGCCCGGCTCGACCGGCGGCTGTCGTGACGGGTATGCGGTCCTGCGGCCCGCCCTCGGCCACGCGCTGTCGCTTCTCCGCGACGAGCCGACCGAACATGAGCAGACTGCCCCTCGATGAAAGTCGCGCGCCTCTACTACCGTCTGGTCAAGTTCGAGCACACGATCTTCGCGTTGCCGTTCGCCTACGTCGGAGCGTTCCTCGCCGTCGACGGGATCCCCTCCGCGCACGACCTGCTCTGGATCACCCTTGCGATGGTCGGTGCGCGCTCGCTGGCAATGGCGCTGAACCGCCTGATCGACGCGCGCATCGACGCGCTCAATCCCCGGACCGCGTCGCGTGAGCTGCCGTCAGGCGCGTTGAGCGCGGCCGAGGTGATCGGTTTCTGCGCCGCGTCGCTCGCGCTGTACGCCGTCGCGGTGTTCGAGCTCGACCCGCTCGTACGCTGGCTGGCGCCGATTCCCGTCGTGGCCTTCGTCGTCTATCCGTACCTGAAGCGCTTCACCTGGCTGTGCCACCTATGGCTCGGCGCGGTCGACGGGCTCGCACCCGTCGGCGCGTGGGCGGCGATCAAGGGCGAGCTGCCGTGGCAGGCGTGGGCGCTCGGCGCCGCCGTTGCTGCGTGGGTCTCCGGCTTCGATCTCTTCTACGCGCTCGTCGACGTCGACGTCGACCGAAGCCAGGGCCTCCACTCCTGGG
>JAICUZ010000172.1 GCA_025935595.1 Burkholderiales bacterium | reverse complement strand
GATCATGGCCGGCATCGTCGCCGCCGAGACAATCCGTTGACCGCCGTCCTGCTCGCGCTCGGATCGGCTGCGCTCTTCGGCGGCATGACGGTCGCGCTGCGGCTGGCGCTGCCTGGACTGCCGAACGCGAGCGGCGCGACGCTCGCGACGGTCGTCGTGGCGCTCGCCGTCGCCGTCGCCGCGTCGTTCGTCCGCCACGACTTCCACGGCGCGTGGCCGTTCCTGCTCGCCGGGCTGCTCGCGCCGGGTGGCTCCCAGTCGCTGTTCACGCTCGCCGTGCGCGAGATCGGCGCCTCGCGCACGTCCGTCGCCGTCGGCGCGGCGCCGCTCGTGGCAGTTGCGATCGCGCTCGTGTTTCTCGACGAGCCGCTGCGGGTCCCGCTCGTGGTCGGCGCGCTGGCGATCGTCGCGGGCGGCGTCCTGCTGGCGGCCGAGCGCGACCGGCCGGGCCACCTCCGCGCGCGCGGCCTGCTCTTCGCGGCGGGTGCGGCGACGATGTTCGCGACCCGCGACAACCTGATTCGCGCGCTCCACGCCGACGCGTCGCCGCAGACCGCCGCCGCCGCGACGCTGCTCGCGGGAACGGTTGTGGCGACGATCTGGACGCGGCGCGCACCGACCCGGCGAGAGCTGACGCGGTTTGCGCCGGCGGGCCTGATGTTCGGGCTGTCGTACGTGCTGCTCTTCGAGGCCTACTGGCGCGGCCGGGTCACCGTGGTCTCGCCGCTCGTCGCGACCGAGTCGCTGTGGGGCGTCCTCCTCGCGGCGCTCCTCGTGCGGCACACGGAGGGGATGGGGCGGAGGCTGGTGCTCGGGGCGCTGCTCGTGGTCGTGGGCGGCGCCGTTATCGGCGCAGCTCGCTGACCAGGAAGACGACGGCCAGGGCGACCGAGGCGGCCACGATCCCCCAGACGTGACCCCAGATTCCGGCGAAAATGAAGATCGGGATGAAGATCCCGAGCTCGCCCTCGCGGCTCTTGCGGCTCGATCGCGGCCGCCGGGCCGCGATCTTCTCGTCCACGCGCCGGTCGATCTCCTTGTCGATCTTCTCGAGGAAACCCGCGATCAGGTGCGCCTCGTGCTCGGGGCCGAGCTCCTTCCGGGCCTCGACGACGGCTTTGAGCTCCTGCTCGTCCACGGAACGACTATAGGCTACAGGGCGCCCAGCAATCTGCTAGAGTTCGGCTTAGATTTTCTTCCAGTATCAACTTAAGGAGCAGACACGCATGGCAAAGACGATCGGCATCGACCTGGGCACGACGAACTCGTGCATGGCCGTCCTCGAGGGCGGCGAGCCGACCGTGATCGCGAATGCCGAGGGCGGCCGGACCACACCGTCGGTCGTCGGCTTCACGAAGGACGGGCAGCGGCTCGTCGGCGCCCCGGCGCGGCGGCAGCAGGTCACGAACCCGGAGAACACCGTGTTCTCCGTCAAGCGCTTCATGGGCCGCAAGTACGACGAGGTCGACGAGGAGATGACCATCGTCCCGTACAAGGTCGTGAAGGGCCCGAACGACGACGTGCGGATCGAGGCGGGCGGCAAGGAGTACGCCCCGCCGGAGATCAGCGCGATGATCCTGCAGAAGCTGAAGGCGGACGCCGAGGCGTTCCTCGGCGAGACGGTCACCGAAGCGGTGATCACCGTCCCCGCGTACTTCAACAACGCACAGCGCGAGGCGACGAAGGACGCCGGCAAGATCGCCGGCCTGAACGTGCTGCGCATCATCAACGAGCCGACCGCAGCCGCGCTCGCGTACGGCCTCGACAAGGAAGGCGCGGATCAGACGATCCTCGTCTTCGACCTCGGCGGCGGCACGTTCGACGTGTCGGTGCTCGAGCTCGGCGAGGGCGTGTTCGAGGTCAAGTCGACGAACGGAGACAACCACCTCGGCGGCGACAACTTCGACAAGGCGGTCGTCGACTGGATGGTCTCCGAGTTCAAGCGCGACCAGGGCATCGACCTGAGCGCCGACCCGATGGCGCTGCAGCGGCTGTACGAGGCGGCGGAGAAGGCGAAGATCGAGCTGAGCTCGACGATGACGACGCAGATCAACCTGCCGTTCATCACCGCGACCCAGGACGGCCCCAAGCACCTCGACCTGCAACTCACCCGCGCGAAGCTCGAGGAGCTCGCGCACGCGCTGCTCGAGCGCACGGTCGCACCGACGAAGCAGGCGCTCGCCGATGCCGGCCTCGACGCGTCGAAGATCGACCACGTCGTGCTCGTCGGCGGTATGACCCGCATGCCGGCCGTGCAGGCCAAGGTCAAGGACCTGATCGGCAAGGATCCGCACAAGGGGGTCAACCCGGACGAGGTCGTCGCAGTCGGCGCCGCGATCCAGGGCGGCGTGCTGAAGGGCGAGGTCAAGGACGTGCTGCTTCTCGACGTCACTCCGCTGTCGCTCGGCATCGAGACCAAGGGCGGCGTGATGACGAACCTGATCGAGCGGAACACGACGATCCCGACGCGGAAGTCGCAGATCTTCTCGACCGCCGAGGACAACCAGCCGTCCGTCCTCGTGCACGTGCTGCAAGGCGAATCGGAGATGGCGACCTACAACAAGACGCTCGGCCGCTTCGAGCTGTTCGGCATCCCGCCGGCACCGCGCGGCATGCCGCAGATCGAGGTGTCGTTCGACATCGACGCGAACGGGATCATCAACGTCTCGGCCAAGGACAACGCGTCCGGCAACGAGCAGCAGATCCGGATCGAAGGCGGCTCGGGCCTGAAGCAGGACGAGATCGACCGCATGATCCGCGAGGCGGAGTCTCACCGCGGCGAGGCGCACAAGCTGCGCGAGCTCGTCGACGCGCGCAACAACGCCGAGTCGCTCGCCTACCAGATCGAGAAGTCGCTGAACGAGAACCGCGAGAAGCTCGACTCGTCGCTCGCAGGCACGGTGGAAGGACGGATCATGGAGCTGCGCGGGGTGCTCGAATCGAGCGACGTCGCGGACATCAAGGCGAAGACGGACGCGCTGCAGTCCGCGTGGACTGAGGCGGCGCAGGCGCTCTACGCGCAGGCGTCGGCCGAGCAGGCGCAGCCGAACGGCACGTCGAGCACGTCGGACGACGAGGTGGTCGAGGACGCCGAGTACGAGGTCGTCGATGAGTGACAACCTCCCCGAGGAGGAGGTCGAGGTCGTCGACGAGTTGGCCGCGGTTCAGAAGGAGCGTGACGAGTATCTCGACGCGCTGCAGCGGCTGAAGGCCGAGTTCGACAACTACCGCAAGCGGGTGGCGCGCGACCAACAAGAGCTGGCCGCGCGCGCCCACGAGCGGCTGGTCCGTGAGCTCGTGCCGGTGCTCGACGATCTCGAGCGCGCGCTCGAGTTCGCGTCTGCGCACGAAGAGGCACAACTGGAGGACGGCGTTCGGCTCGTCCATCGTGCGCTTGCGGACGCACTCGCGAAGGAAGGGCTCGCCGAGATCACGACCGAGGGCAAGTTCGATCCGCACACGCAGGAGGCGCTCCTCTCGCAGCCGTCGGAGGCGGAGGAGGGGACCGTGATCGAGGTGCTGCAGAAGGGCTACCTGCTCGGAGACCGCGTGCTGCGGCCGGCGAGGGTGGTCATCTCGGGTGGCTAAGTCGCTGTACGAAGTCCTGGGCGTCTCGAAGAACGCCTCGCCGGACGAGCTGAAGAAGGCGTACCGCAAGCTCGTCCGCGAGGTCCACCCGGACCGCAACCCGGGCAACGAGGAGCGCTTCAAGGAGGTGCAGGGAGCGTATGACGTGCTCTCCGACCCGGAGAAGCGAAAGCAGTACGACCGCTTCGGTTCCGCGGACGGCCAGCCGGGCCCCACCGCCGGGACGACGTTCGACTTCGGCGACTTCGACCTCGGCGACATCTTCGGCGGCATCTTCAACCGGGGCGGCGGTGGTCGGCAGCAGCCGCAGCGCGGCCAGCGCGGCAACGACGTCGAGGTCGAGGTGCGCGTCTCGTTCGAGGACGCGCTCCAGGGCGTGCAGACGACGGTGCCGGTCCAGCTCGAGCTCGCGTGCCACACGTGTCACGGCACCGGTGCCGCGCCCGGCACCGCGCCCATCGTCTGTCCGAAGTGCAACGGCTCGGGTGTTGTCGCGACCTCGCAGGGCCTGTTCGCGCTGCAGCAGCCGTGCCCGCAGTGCCACGGCATGGGCTCGATCGTGCAGACGCCGTGCCCGACGTGTCACGGCACGGGCCGCGAGCGGCGGACGAAGCGCTACACCGTGAAGATCCCCGCCGGCGTCAAGGACGGCACGCGCATCAAGCTGAAGGGCAAGGGCGAGGCGGGGTACGGCGGTGCAGCAGCCGGCGATCTCTATGTCGTCACACGCGTCGAGCCGTCGAAGATCTACGAACGGCGCGGCGACGACCTCGTCGTCACCGTTCCGGTGTCGTTCCCGACCGCCGCGCTCGGCGGCACCGTCGAGGCGCCGACGCCGGGCGGGGCCGTGTCGCTGAAGATCCCGGCCGGCACGGAGGACGGGAAGTTGCTGCGCATCAAGGGCCGCGGCGCGCCGCGGCTGAAAGGCGACGGCCAAGGTGACGTGCTCGCGCGCGTCCGGATCGAGGTGCCGAAGAAGATGAACAAGAAGCAGCGCGAGCTGCTCGAAGAGCTCGGGAAGACCATCTGATGGACGACCGTCCCCGCTACATGATCAGCGTCGCCGCCGAGCTCGTCGGCATGCACCCGCAGACGCTTCGCATGTACGAGCAGAGGGGCCTCGTGCACCCTGGCCGTACGGCCGGTAACACGCGGCTCTACTCGGACGCGGATGTCGAGCGGCTGCGGTTGATCCAGCGGCTGACGTCCGAGCTCGGGTTGAACCTGGCCGGCGTCGAGCGCGTGCTGCACATGGAGGACGAGCTGCTGCGCATGCAGCGCCGCCTCGAGCGGATGGAGCACGAAATGCGGAAGGCGCTGGACGAGGTGCATCGCTTCTACCGGCGCGAACTTGTCGTGTACCAACCGTCGCAGACGCCGGACGTGAGGCGGCGCGCGACGTGAACAGACATGCCTTTGCGCACCCCGTCTGGTGCCAGGCACCGTGCAGTGCGCTTCGCATCAAGGACACGTGGGAGAAGGACACATGGATTTCCAGAAGCTGACGATCAAGGGCCAGGAGGCGGTTGCGGCGGCGCAGGACATCGCTCGCCGGAGAGGCAACCCCGAGCTCACGCCCGACCACCTGCTGCTCGCACTGCTCGACCAGGATCTCTTCGCCGACTGGCAGCAGCTGCGGCCGGAGGCCGAACGCCGCGTCGACGCGTTGCCGTCCGTGCAGGGCGGCTCGCAGCAGCCGAACGCCTCGGCCGCGTTCGCACGCGTGCTCGACCAGGCGGACGAGGACCGCGCGCGGCTCGAGGACGACTACGTCTCGACCGAGCACCTCTTCCTCGCGCTCGAACCGGCGCCGCGCGACCAGATCCTCAAGTGGATCAAGGAGATTCGCGGCGGCCGGCGCGTGACGTCGCAGGATCCCGAGGGCACCTACCAGGCGCTCTCCAAGTTCGGCCGCGACCTGACGGAGGCGGCGGACGCGGGCAAGCTCGACCCGGTGATCGGGCGCGACGAGGAGATTCGCCGCGTCATCCAGATCCTGAGCCGCCGCACGAAGAACAACCCGGTGCTGATCGGCGAGCCCGGCGTGGGAAAGACGGCGCTGGTGGAGGGCCTCGCCAACAAGATCGTGCAGGGCGACGTGCCGGTCTATCTCGCCGACAAGCGGATCCTGGCCCTGGACATCTCGTTGATCGTGGCCGGGACGAAGTACCGTGGCCAGTTCGAGGAGCGGCTCAAGACGATCATGCGGGAGCTGACCGAGAACCACAACATCATCATCTTCATCGACGAGCTGCACACGCTGGTC
>JAICUZ010000349.1 GCA_025935595.1 Burkholderiales bacterium | reverse complement strand
GTCCGGAACATCGGGATCATGGCCCACATCGATGCGGGCAAGACCACGACGACGGAGCGCATCCTCTACTACACGGGCCGCACCCACAAGATGGGCGAGGTCCACGAGGGTGCCGCCACGATGGACTGGATGGCGCAGGAGCAGGAGCGCGGCATCACGATCACGTCTGCCGCGACGACCGCGCAGTGGCGCGATCATCGGATCAACATTATCGATACGCCCGGGCACGTGGACTTCACCGTCGAGGTGGAGCGGAGCCTGCGCGTCCTCGACGGCGCGATCGCGGTCTTCGACTCGGTCGCCGGCGTCGAGCCGCAGTCCGAGACGGTCTGGCGCCAGGCCGACCGCTACCGCGTCCCCCGCATCGCCTTCATCAACAAGATGGACCGGGTCGGCGCGGACTATTTCTCCGCTGTCCAGTCCATGGTCGACCGCCTCGGCGCCCACCCGGTGCCGATCCACCTGCCGATCGGGCAGGAGGAGCACTTCCGCGGCGTCGTCGACGTGATCGAGATGCAGGGCGTCGTCTGGGACGACGCGCTCGGCATGGAGCCGAAGACGATCGAGGTCCCGGACGAGCTCCGCGAGCAGGCCGAGGAGTACCACCACCAGCTGATCGACGCCATCGCCGAGCACGACGAGGAGCTCCTCGAGACCTACCTGATGGACGAGGCCTCCGTGACGCCGGACATGATTCGCCGCGCGCTGCGCAAGGCGACGCTCGTCATTGCCGTCACGCCGGTGCTCTGCGGCTCCGCCTTCAAGAACAAGGGCGTGCAGCCGCTGCTCGACGCAGTCGTCGACTACCTGCCGAGTCCGCTCGACGTCCCGCCCGTCCATGGCGTCGACCCGCGCACCGAGCACGAGCTCTCGCGCCGGCCGGCCGAGGACGAGCCCTTCTCGGCGCTCGCCTTCAAGGTGATGAGCGATCCATACGTCGGGAAGCTGACGTACTTCCGCGTCTACTCGGGGAAGATCGCCGCCGGCGACCGCGTCCTCAACGTCACGACCGGCAAGACCGAGCGCATCGGCCGCCTGCTCCAGATGCACGCGAACCACCGCGAGGAGCGCGAGGAGATCGGCGCCGGCGAGATCGTCGCCGCCGTCGGCCTCAAGGCCACGACCACGGGCGACACGCTCTCCACCGAGACCGCTCCGATCCGCCTCGAGTCGATGACCTTCCCCGATCCGGTCATCTCGGTCGCGATCGAGCCGAAGACGAAGGCCGACCAGGACAAGCTGGCCCAGGCGCTCGCGCGTCTATCCGAGGAGGATCCGACCTTCCGCGTCCGCACGGACGAGGAGACCGGCCAGACGATCATCTCCGGAATGGGCGAGCTCCACCTGGAGATCATCGTCGACCGCCTCATGCGCGAGTTCAACGTGAACGCCAACGTCGGGCGCCCCCAGGTCGCCTACCGCGAGACCATCGGGCGCCCGGTCGAGAAGGTCGAGGGCCGCTTCGTCCGCCAGACCGGCGGCCGCGGCCAGTACGGCCATGTGGTCATTCACATGGAGCCCGCCGATCCCGGCGACGGCTACGAGTTCATCGAGAAGATCGTCGGCGGGAAGATCCCGCGCGAGTACATCCCCTCCGTCGACCTGGGCATCCAGGAAGCGATGGAGTCGGGCGTCCTCGCCGGCTTCCCGGTCGTCGACATCCGCGTCCAGCTCGTGGACGGCTCCTACCACGACGTCGACTCGAGCGAGATGGCCTTCAAGATCGCCGGCTCCATGGCGTTCAAGAACGCGATGCAGAAGGCGAAGCCGAAGATCCTCGAGCCGATCATGGCCGTCGAGGTCGTGACGCCCGAGGAGTACCTCGGCGACGTCATGGGAGATCTGAACTCACGCCGCGGCCGGGTCGAAGGGCTCGAGCCCCGCGGCAACGCGCAAGCGATTCGCGCCCGCGTTCCGCTTGCCACGATGTTCGGTTATGCGACCGATCTGAGGTCCACGACCCAGGGTCGCGCCACATTCACGATGCAGTTCGACCGCTACGAGGATGCGCCGCAGTCGATCGCGGGCGAGATCGTTTCCGAGGCGCAGGGCTCGTAAGCAAAGGAGAAGACGGAGGACACAT
>JAICUZ010000116.1 GCA_025935595.1 Burkholderiales bacterium | reverse complement strand
GATCTGATCGGGGGCCGGATCCGCACTCATGTTGGGACTCCTCGATGTCGATGGCGAGAGCCAAGTCTGAACCGTCACGGCTCGGTCCTCAACCCTTCGAGGCCTGACCGTCCCGGACCGGCGCACTCTCGCCTGCGCCAGCGTCGTTACGTCTGGTTTCGCTCCCAGACGATGCGCAGGCCTTGCAGGGTCAGTTCCGGGTCGACCGCGGTGATGGTCGAGGAGTGCGGAGCGATCAGATCGGCGAGGCCTCCCGTCGCGACGACCGGCGCGCCGTCGGCGCCGAGCTCCGCGACGATCCGGGAGACGATCGCATCGACCTGGCCCGCGAAGCCGTACACCAGGCCCGACTGCAGCGCCGCGGTCGTCGTCTGGCTGATCACACGCTCCGGCGCCGTGAACGGCACCTTCGGCAGGCGCGCCGCGCGGGCGAACAACGCGTCCATCGAGATCTCGATCCCCGGCGCGAGCACACCGCCCGCGAACTCGCCCGCAGCGTTGACGACGTCGAAATTCGTCGACGTCCCGAAGTCGACCACGACCGCCGGCGCGCCGTGGCGCTCGCGAACCGCAACCGCGTTCGCGATCCGGTCCGGCCCCACCTCTCGCGGATCGTCGTAGCGGATCGGCACGCCGGTCGAGACTCCCGGGCCGAGCACGAGCAGCTCCGTCCCGGCCCAGCGCTCGGCAAAGGACTCGTACTCGCGCACGAGGGTCGGCACCGAGGCGCAGAGGACGATGCCGCCGAGCGCCTCCACGTCGACGAACGCGCGCAGCATGACCGCGAGCTCGTCACTCGTGTGCGAGGGGTCGGTGCCGACACGGAACTGCTCCGTCAGTCGGTCGCCCTCGAACAGCCCGAAGACCGTCTGGGTGTTGCCTACGTCGATCGCGAGGAGCACCGGCTCAGAGATCTTCTATCTCTGAGCGGCCTTCGCCGATGCGCTTGGCAAGCGCCTCGGGAGTGAGAACCGGCTCGTCGCCCTCGCCGCGGAGCTCCTCGATCGTCACGTCGCTCGAGGTGTACACCTCGGCACGCGGGATCATCCGCGTCGGGCGGTTCTTGTCCCACACCCACACGTCCTCCATCTTGAGATGGAAGAACGGGTAGTTCGGCTGCGGGACGTACTGCATGTCGAGCTTGTTGCAGAGGTACGTCGCGTCCTGCGTGAGGACGCAGTACCGGAACAGCCCGAAGACGGCGCCGTACTCCTTCTTCAGGCGGAGCTCGGCCTCGGCCTCGAATTCGTCGAGCTCGTCGAGGTTGCTCACGCGCCTGATTGTAGCCCCGCCAGCGCTTCCGAGACTGTGCCGTTTCCGGGGATTTCCTGATCGGGAGCGAGCGCGGCAAGCGGCTCGAGGACGAACCGCCGCTCGAGCAGCAACGGGTGCGGGATCTCGAGCCCCGGCTCCGAGATCCGCTCGTCGCCGAACAGCAGCAGGTCGAGGTCGATCGTCCGCGGCCCCCAGCGCGGCCCGATCCGCTCACGACCGAGACGCCGCTCGACGTCGAGCAACTGCCTGAGGAACGCGCGCGCCGTGAGCGGTGTCTCGACCTCCGCGGCCGCGTTCAGGAACCACGGCTGGTCGCGGAACCCCCACGGCTCGGTCTCCAGGAGCGGCGACAGCCGCGCTGCGCCGATCAGGTCCGCGGCACTCCGAATCGTCGCCTCCCGGTCGCCGAGGTTCGACCCGAGGCCCACATAAGCGCGGGTCACGGGCGCTCGACGGTGACGGCGCTGAACTCGACCGTCATGCCGGCCGGCTTCACCTGCGGTTTGCGCACGCGCACCTTCACCGACTCCGGCGCGAACTGCTCGTACACGAGGTCGGCCACCGCCGTCGCGAGCGCCTCGAGCAGGTCGAACCGGTGCTCGTTCGACAGCTCGCGGATCGCCGACGCGACCTGCGTGTAGTCGATCGCGTGCTCGAGCCGGTCGTCGGCGCCGCGCTCCCCCACCTCGAGCTCCAGGTCGAACAAGAAGAGCTGGCCGAGCCGCTTCTCCTCCTCCTCGACGCCGTGGTACCCGAACACGTGCAACCCGCGCAGCTCGAGCTTCATCCGCGGACTGCCTTCGCCGCGGCGAGCGCCTCCACGTGCTCGCGCACGTCGTGCACTCGCAGGATCGTCGCGCCGCGCTCGTAGGCGGACACGGCGGCACCGAGCGAGACGGCGAGGGTGCCGACGCGATCTCGCCCGACCAGCTTCGCGAAGCTGCTCTTGCTGGAGAGGCCCATCAGCAGCGGACGGCCGAGCGCGCGGAGCTCGTCGAGGCGACGGACGAGCTCGAAGTTGTGCGCCGCTGTCTTCCCGAAGCCGATACCCGGATCGAGGCAGACGTTCCGCTCGTCGATCCCGGCAGCGACCGCGAACGCAAGCCGTTCTTCGAGGAAGCGCTTCACGTCGGAGACGACGTCGTCATAGACCGGATTCTCCTGCATCGTCCGTGGTTCACCCTGCATGTGCATGAGGCAGACATAGCACCCCGCGTCCGCGACCACACCTGCGAGGTCCGGATCCGAGCGCAGGGCGGTGACGTCGTTCACGAGCTCGACCCCGAGCTCGAGCGCGCGCCGGGCGACCGCAGCCTTCGAGGTGTCGATCGACACCGGCGCACCGGCAAGGTCGGCGAGCACGGGCTCCACGCGCTCGAGCTCCTGTTCTGAGCTGACACCGGACGAGCCGGGACGGGTCGACTCGCCGCCGACGTCGACGATCGCCGCACCTGCGTCGAGCATCCCCCACGCCGTCGTGACGGCCGGCTCGACGTTGAAATGCACACCGCCGTCGGAGAACGAGTCGGGCGTGACGTTGATCACGCCCATCACCGCGGGCGCAGGGAAGCGGTCCTCGATCGAGGTCACGCAGCTATTTTCGCTTCATGGACGCAGGCGGGCGCTATCTCTGGTCTGTCGCACGCCGGCTTCGCTGGACGATCGTCGGTGCAGTCGCGGGCGGGCTCTCCTGGCAGGGCGCGGCGATCGTCTCGCCGCTGCTCGTCCGGCACGCGATCGACGCCGGGATCGTCCACCACCACCGCTCGGCGCTCTGGTGGGCGTGCGGCGGGATAGCGACGCTGGGCCTCGCCGAGGCCGTCGCGGGCGGTGCGCGCCACTACTTCGCGATCCGGAACCGCGCGCTTGCCGACGCCGGCGTGCGCGACGGCATCTTCCGCCGCGCGCTCGAGCTCGACGCGCGGTACCACGACCGCGTCGGCGCCGGCGACCTGATCTCGCGCGCGTCGAACGACGCGGAGCTCGTCGCCCGCGTCTTCGACTCGATCGGACACACGGTCGGCTACATCCTCACGATCTTCGGCGTCTCGATCGTGCTGTTCGTCGTCGATTGGCGGCTTGCGCTCGCGGTGCTGCTGCCGCTGCCGCTTCTCAGCGTCGGCTTCGGGCGCTACTCGCGACGCTACGCGGCGCGGACGAAGGTGAACCAGGAAGAGCTGGGCAAGCTGACGGTGCTCGCGGAGGAGACGATCGCCGGCATTCGGGTCGTGAAAGGGCTCGGCGCCGGCGACGCGCTCTCGGCGCGTTTCCGCGCCCGCTCCGATCGCGTGGTCGCGACGTCGCTCGCGGTCGCCGACGTCGACGCCGTCTTTCTGCCGGCACTCGAGGCGCTCCCACTGATCGGCGTACTCGTCGTGCTCTGGTACGGCTCCCACCGCGTTCTCGCCGGCGACATCACGATCGGCACGTTCACGCTCTTCAACGTCTACCTCGTGCTGATCGTCTTCCCGTTGCGAACCGTCGGGCAGCGCGTGAGCACGTTGCAACGCGGGGCGACGGCCGGCCGCCGCGTCGTCGACGTCCTCGACGCAGCGCCGGCGGTCGTCGAGGCGCCTTCGCCGCGGCCGTTCCCGGAGCGAAGCGAGGTTCGCTTCGAGGACGTCCGCTTCGGGTACGCCGACGAGCGCCCGATCCTCGACGGGCTCTCGCTCACGATCCCGGAGGGTGAGTCCCTCGCACTCGTCGGCGCGACCGCGTCCGGCAAGTCGACGGTAGCCGCGCTGCTCGCGCGGTTCTACGACCCCGACGGCGGCCGGGTGACGATCGGCGGGGTCGACGTCCGCGAGCTTCGGCTCGAGGAGCTGCGGCGCGGAGTCGGGCTCGTGTTCGAGGAGACGTTCCTGTTCGGCGACACGGTGAGCGGCAACGTCGGCTTCGCCATCCCCGACGCCGAGGAGGAGGACATCCGCCGCGCGGCGCGGCTCGCGGGCGCCGCCGAGTTCGTCGAGCGTCTCCCCGAGGGCTACGAGACCGTGCTCGGCGAGCGCGGCTTCTCGCTCTCGGGCGGCCAGCGGCAGCGCATCGCGATCGCGCGCGCAATCCTCGCCGACCCGCAGGTGCTGATTCTCGACGACGCGACCTCCGCCGTCGACGCGACGAAGGAGCACGAGATCCGCGCGGCGCTCTCGGAGGTGATGGCCGGGCGGACGACGCTGGTGATCGCGCACCGCCCGGCGACGATCGCGCTCGCCGACCGCGTCGCCGTCGTCGAAGGCGGGCGGATCGCCGAAGAGGGAACGCACGCCGAGCTGGTCGCGGGCTCGCCGCGTTATCGAGCACTGCTCGCGCTGGCGGAGGCGGAAGCGGCATGATCGCGCCGATCATCAGGCCGCACCTGCGGCTCGTCATCTTGGCCGGCGTCGCGATGGTCGTCGCGACCGGCATCTCGCTGGCCGCGCCGCTCCTCGTGAAGATCGCGATCGACCACGGCATCCGCGGCGATCACGTCCACACGGTCGACGTCGTCGCGCTCGTCTACCTGAGCCTCGTGATCGTCCGCCCGGTCGCCGAGCGGGCGATCGTGCTGTGCAGTGCACGGGCGGGCGAGCGTTTCCTCGGCGACCTGCGCACGGCCGCGTACGACAAGCTGCAGGAGCTCTCGTTGCCGTTCTTCGAGGAGACGCGCGCCGGTGTGCTCGTGTCGCGGCTCACGGCAGACGTTCAGACGTTGACGACGTTCACCCGGACCGTGCTCGTCGAGGTCGTGGGGTCGGTGTTGCTGTTCGCCGTCTCGGTCGTGATCCTCATCACGCTCTCGCCGCTCCTGTCGCTCGTGATGCTGATCTCGGTGCCGTTGCTCGCGGTCTCGTCGCTGCGCTACGGAAAGCGCTCGCGGCCGGCGTTCCTCGCGCTCCGCGACCGCGTCGCCGACACGATGACGTCGCTGCAGGAAGGCCTGACCGGCGTGCGGGTGGTGCAGTCGTTCGCGCAGGAGCAGGAACGCTACGCCGCCTACCGCGCGCGCTCGCGCGAGCAGGTGTCCGCGTGGCGCCGGATCTCGCTCGTCAACATCGGTTTCTTCCCGATGATCGCGTTCGCCCAGGCGCTCGCCCTCGCGGCCGTGCTCGTCGTCGGCGGCTACCTCGAGCGGCACGGACGGGTCACCGTCGGCACGGTGGTCGCCTTCGCGCTGTACCTGATCTCGCTTTTCGATCCCGTCGCACGACTCGGCGACTGGTACAGCGAGTTCCAGTCGGGTCGCGCCGCGCTCGCGAAGATCTCGTCACTGCTCGCCGAGCCGCCGACCGTCCTCGGCGGCACCGGCGCGCTGCCTGCCGGCGGGGAGCTGCGCGCCGAAGCGGTCACGTTCGCCTACGGCGACAGTGCGCCCGCGGTCGTGGACGTCTCGCTCACGGTCTCCCCCGGCGAGCACCTTGCCCTCGTCGGCGCAACCGGCGCCGGAAAATCGACGTTGGCGAAGCTGCTCGTCCGCGGGTACGACCCCCAGCGGGGCCGGATCTCGCTCGGCGGCACCGACCTGCGCGAGGCGACGCTCGACGCCCTCCGCGCGCGCATCGTCTTCGTGCCGCAGGAGGGCCACCTCTTCGCGGGCTCGATCGCCGACAACGTGCGGCTCGGCCGCCCGGACGCGACGGACGACGAGGTGCGCGAGGCGCTGCGCTCGATCGGCGCGTTGGCGCGTGTCGAAGCCCTGCCCGACGCCCTCGCGACGGACGTCCGCTCGCGCGGTGTGCGCCTCTCGGCGGGAGAGCGCCAGCTCGTCTCGATCGCCCGCGTGGCGCTCGTCGACCCGGCGGTGATCGTGCTCGACGAGGCGACCTCGTCGCTCGACCCGCGGACGGAAGCGGCGGTCGAGCACGCGCTGTCGGTGCTCGCGCGCGGCCGCACGGTGATCACGATCGCGCACCGGCTCTCGACGGCAGAGCGCGCCGACCGCGTCGCCGTGATGGAGCACGGCCGGCTCGTCGAGATCGCCTCGCACGACGAGCTCGTCGCGCAGGGAGACAGGTACGCCGCCCTCTGGGCGAGCTGGCAAGCCGGACTAGCGATCTAGAAACGCCAGCACGCGCTCGCGGATCCCGCGCACGTCGAGCCCGAGCGCCGCATCGTGCTCGGCGCTCGTCCCGTACCGCTCGATGAACCGCCGCGGCACGCCGATCGAGAGGAACTGCATCGGCCGATGTGAAAGAGCGGCAGCGATCTGTGCTGCGGACGTCCCTTCGTACGCGGGCTCGACGAGCACGACCCTGGGCGAAGTCGCCGCCTCCCGCACCAGCGCGTCCGCATCGAGCGGCACAAGCGTCGTCGCGTAGAGCACGGTCGCGTCGACGCCGGCGAGGGCGTCGAGCGTGCGCGCGAGGAACGGCCCGGCGGCGACAACGGTCAGGTCGGCACCGCGCCGCACCACGGTCAGCCCGCCGGGCGCGAGGTCGACCGGCTCGCGGTTCTCGACGACGCTCGTTCGGAGGTAGGTCGGCCGGCCGTTCGCATAGCTCACGCGCAGCAGCGCGTCGGTCTCGGGCGCCGATCCCGGCACGAGCACCTCGAGCCCGGGGATGCTCCCGAGCGCTTGCACGTCACCGGGCGCGTGGTGCGTTCCGCCCGACTCGCCGTAGTCGTACGGGGCGCCGGCCGAGATGAACGTGCCGCCGAGGCCCTGATAGCCGAAGTCGAGCTTGATCTGCTCGAGCGGCCGCTCCGTCAGGAACGGCGCGAGCGTGTGCACGATCGGATGGAACCCCTCGAGCGCGAAGCCGGCGGCGATCCCCACGGCGCTCTGCTCCATGATCCCGGCGTTGACGGCGCGGCGCGGATCGTGCTCGACGGCGGGCTGCAGGTAGTCGAGGCTGATGTCCGCCATCACGATCGCGACACGCTCGTCACGCTGGAAGAGATCGACGGCGGTCGCCATCGCCTGCTCGCGCATCGTCGTCACAGAACCACCGCCACAATCGCGGTCGGACCGTCCGTTCGGCGCCCGTACGCGGCGCGCAACGCGTCGCGATCGCGTCCGTCGACGGTCACCGCGTCCCACCCGAAGGCGGCGAGCTTGGCGGCGATGTCGCCCATCTCCACCGTGCTCGAGCGGTTGTCGACGACGATCAGCGTCAGGTTCGCTAGGCCGACGGAGCCGGCGTGGAGGATCGCCTCCCAGTTCGCGCCTTCGTTCAGCTCGGCGTCGCCCGTGAGGACGAACACGCGCTGCTCGTCGAAGCCCCGGGCGCGAAGCGCGTAGGCGACGCCGACCGCCATCGGCAGTCCGTGCCCGAGCGAGCCGGTCGACGCCTCGACGCCGGGCACGCGATTGCGGTCCGGATGCGAACCGAGAATCCCGTCCCACTTCAAGAACCGGTCGAGCTCGTCCGGCGAAAAGAAGCCGTGCTTCGCGAGCACCGCGTAGAACGCGAGCGGCCCGTG
>JAICUZ010000267.1 GCA_025935595.1 Burkholderiales bacterium | reverse complement strand
TACGTGAGGATCCGCTCGGTGAGAGGGTCGATCCCCGCTGACCGATAGCGGCGCAACATGTACGGAAGCGAGACCTCGGCGTCTTCCTCGGCGATCCTCGTCGTGTCGAGCCAGACCGCGGGCCGTCCGTCCGGCGTCTCGACGCCCTTGCCCTTCTCCACCTCGTCGAAGATCGCCTCGCTGACGACGACGCGCGGCCCGAGCGAGTCGGTGAACTCCGCCCCGTCGGCGTTCAGGAGCACCGCGCCGTACGCGCGCGTCGTCTCCGGGATCGAATAGCCCTGCATGTTCGGCGGCCACGCGCCGCCGTTCGGGTGGTACTGGAGCGCGTCGAGGTCGCGCGACTCGGCGCCGAGGCCGACCGCGATCTGCGTCACCTCGCCGGTCGCGTTCGGATGGTTGGTGGACAGCTCGCCGCGCTTCTCGGCTTCGGCGTAGCACCTTCCGCCGGCGGCGAGGATCACGGTGCCGGTCTCGACGTCGTGGTCGCCCACGCGCGCACGCCAGTGGCCGTTCGACTGCGCGAGCTCACGCAAGGGGGAATTCAAGAGGCTCGTGCCGCTCGACGACTCCCATGCCTCGCGCAGCTGCTTGGTGATCGCGTGACCGGTGCGGTCGCCGACCTGGAGCAAGCGCTTCGCGGTCGCGCCGCCGCAGCGCGCGAGGCGGTAGCGGCCGTCCGGCTCGCGTGTGAACTCGACGCCGAGCTCCTCGAGCCAGTGGATCGCGGACTGCGCGTCGCCCGTCAGCACTTCGACGAGCTCGCGGTCGGCGGTCTCGTGCGACGACCGGAAGACGTCGTCGGCGTGCTGCTCGGCTGAGTCGTCGTCGCCGAAGGACGCCTGGATCCCGCCCTGGGCCTTGGAGGAGTTGTTCGCCTGGAGGGAGCCCTTGGTCGCGAGCGCGACCCGCGCGCCCGCCCGCTCGGCCGACACGGCGGCGGCGAGGCCCGAGGCGCCGCTTCCGATCACGAGCACGTCGAACTGGCGGCCCGAATCCGTCATCCCGCCGACTATACCTGAAATAACGAAAACTAATCTAGTAGATCCGCTCGAACAGCTGCAGGATCTCGCCGGGAGTCGCAGGGCGTGGATTTGCCTGGTTTCCGCCTCGATTCGCCGCTGCTTCGGCGAGCGCCGGCAGGTCAGCCTGCGGGATGCCGAAGTCGCCGAGCCGCTCGAAGCCGCCGAGAACCGCCAACTCGCGCGAGCGTTCGGCGGCGTCGCCCCCGATCGCGGCTCCGAATCGCCCCACCTCCTCGGGTACCACACGCACGTTGAATTCGAGCGCCGGCGCGAGACAGAGTGCGTTCATCGCGCCGTGCGGCAACCCGTAGGCGCCGCCGAGTGCCTGCGCCATCGCGTGGGCGAGGCCGAGCCCGGCGAGCCCGAGCGCGTTGCCCGCGTGCATCGCACCGCGCAGCAGGTCCGTGCGCGCGTGACGGTCCGAGGGGTCGGCGAGCACCCGAGGCAGTGCGTCCGCGACCAGCGGGGCGCCGAGCAGCGCCTGCTCGTCCCCCGCAGGGCTGCGACCTGCGACGTACAGCGCCTCGGCGCAGTGCGCGAGCGCGTTCATCGCCGTGCCGGCTGTCTGGTCGCGCGGCAGGTCGAGCGTCAGGTCGACGTCGTAGACGATCGCGGCGGGGTGCGCACCCGCGCCGCCGCCGCGCATCACGCGGTCCGGCGACCGCACGCCGTAGAACGTCGTCCATTCGGCGCCGGAGTACGTCGTGGGGACGTGAACGACCGGCAGCCCCGTCTCGGCCGAGGTGTGCTTCGCCGTGTCGATCGCCGACCCACCGCCGATCGCGACGAGCCCGTCGGCGTCGCCCGGCACGTCGACGTGCACCGACGGCACCTCCGACCACCACGCCACGTGGGGCACGTCGAGCGTCCGCCAGCGCTCGCTCGCGATCACAAGCGGCCTCGCGATTCCCGCCTCGGCGAGAACCTCGGGCAGCTCGCCGAGGCCCCAGCGGACGATCACGGCAGCGTCTCGCGCGCGAACTCGACGAACGCACGCGCGGCGCGCGTCTCCGTGCGGCCGGTCGCACGCACGAGCAGGATCTCGCGCTCGAGGTCGAGCCCTTCGACGCGCGCCTCGACGAGCGATCCGGCAGCGAGGTCCGCTTCGACCGAGGTGCGCGAGATGAACGTGACGCCGTAGCCGGCGCGCACGGCGTGCGCGACCGACTCCTGCAGGCCGAGCTCGATGCGCACGTCGAGATCGCGTAGCCGTGTGCCTGCCCGACGGAGCGCTTCTTCGACCATCTGCCGGACACCGGCACCGTCCTGCATGAGGATCAGGTTCTCCTGGCGGAGGTCGTCGAGCGTGACCGTTCGCCCGGCAAACGGGTGCCCGGGCGGACAGATGAGGACGACCGTGTCACGCAGGAACGGCTCGTACTCGACACCGCGGTGACGCGGCGCTGCTCCGACGACGCCGAGCTCGAGTGTGCGGTCGGCGACGCGCTCGACCACCGACTGGGTGTCGAAGACGGAGAGCGCGACGTGCAACTGCAGATGCCGCTCGGCGAACCTGCAGAGAAGTGTCGACAGGACGACGCCGCCGGGCCCGGTCGAGGCGCCGATCTCGAGCGTTCCCGCGAGCTCGCCGGTCGCGTCGTCGGCGAGCTCGTTGACGACCTCTTCCTCGAGCGCGAGCAGCCGTTGCGCCGACCGGTAGAGCTTGGCGCCTGCCTCCGTCGGCTCGACGCGGCGGCCGGAGCGGTCGAGGAGCTGGGTTCCGAGCCGCTTCTCGAGCGCCCGCACCTGCAGGCTGACCGCAGGCTGCGTGACCCCGAGCCGCTCCGCCGCCTGGGAGAACGACTTGCGCTCGACCACCTCGCAGAACGCCCGCAGTTGCCGCGTGTCCATAAGGACATCTTATGGACACGCGGCAGCGTCTGTGGCTTACGAGCGCCGGCCCGGAAGGGCGATGTACGCCCCGAGACCCCCGTTCGGGTGGACGAGCACCGTCGGTGCGAGGCACGTCGCAGGCAGGGTGAGCTTGTCGGTGATGCGGGCGTTGCCGTCCGGTGAGATCGGCACCGACGCCGTCGTCGCGGCCGCGGCGGACGAATCCGGCGCGCAATAGAGCGATGCATTCACCGTCGTCACCGGCAGCGCGGTGTTCGCCGGGAACGTCCCGTGGGCGATCGGGATGACGAGCCCACGGAGCTGGATCTTGATCGTGCCGTCGGCGGCGAGCTGCACGCGGCCCCGCTTGAGCACCCACGGCGCTCCGCCCGCGGCGACGCCATGGACAGCTGGATCGGCGACCTGGCTCGGCGCGAGCGCCGCGCTGAAGATCTTCGCCGCGTCGTCCCCTCGCCCATTCTTCCCTTGGTCGTCGTCTCCCTTGCGTCCGCCGTCGTCGGCACTCGCGACGGCCGCGACCAGCGCAGCGGCTGCGATGACGGCGAGAGCGACCAGCACTGAGCGATGTCTCACGATCGAACCTCCCTCGTCGAGCGGTGTCGACAGGGAGGTACGGAATGTCAGGCTTGGCGGATCTCGAGTCGATTGCCGAACGGATCGGTCACGTGGAACCGCGTCGCGCCAGGGATCGCGTCGTCGAACGCCACCTCGCAGCCGGCGTCCCGGAGTCGCTCGCCGAGCGAAGCGAGATCCTCGGCGATCAGCCCGGGATGCGCCTTGCGCGCAGGCGCGAACGGCTCCTCCACCCCGACGTGGAGCTCCTGCGCGCCGGCCCGGAACCAGCAGCCGCCGCGCGCGGCGAGGGCGGCAGGCTTCGGTAGCTCCTCGAGCCCGAGCAGGCCGCCGTAGAACGCCCGCGCTTCGTCCTCACATCCGGGCGGAGCGGCAACC
>JAICUZ010000170.1 GCA_025935595.1 Burkholderiales bacterium | reverse complement strand
CTCGAGCTCGATCCGTCGCTCGTCGACGACCCGACGATCGAGTGGGGCTTCCTGCTCCACGACATCGGGAAGATCGGGATCCCAGACAGCATCCTCCTGAAGCCGGGACCGCTGGACAGCGTGGAGCGGCGAGTCATCGAGAAGCACCCGCTGATCGGTTACCGCCTCGTCGGCGACATCCCCTTCGTCCAGGGACGCGGGCTCGAGGTCATCCGCTCACACCACGAGCGCTGGGACGGGCTCGGCTATCCCGACGGTCTCAAGGGCGACCGCATCCCGCCGGCCGCGCGCATCTTCCACGTCGCGGACGCGCTCGACGCGATGACCGACAAGCGCCCCTACCGTGAGCCGATGCGCTGGGCCGACGCGGTCGACGAGGTCATCCGGCTGCGCGAGACGCAGTTCGACCCGGATGTGGTCGATGCACTCGTGGCGTCGGAGCCGGAGATCAAGGCGAGCCACGAGAACAACCCGCCGATCGCGGCCTAGCCTTCGAATCTCAGGGCAGGCACGCCTCGGTGTGGGGAACGGTGTCTCCCCCGACCACCTTGCCGTCCTTGATGATCACCGGCCCGATCGACGACAGGCCGTGGCTGCAGTGCCGGTGCGGGTTAGCCGGCGCCGCGGCCGCGAGACCGACGACGAGCACGGACACCGCGATCGCGAGCCCGACCAGGAGTGCCCTTCGAAGATGATTCGTACGCCGCACCGACAGACCCCGAGTGGTACAACGGCCGCCGGGCGAACCGAGTTACTGCCGGCAGCCCCCGGCTACGCGGGTTCGGTCGGCCGTTCGGTGAGCGCCCGGTAGTCGACGGCGCAGGTCGGGCAGATCGAGTGAGTCGCCTGTGGTGGGATACTCCGCTGCTCCCGCTGCCAGCCACCGACCCCCGTGTGGACGCGACCGCACCAGGCGCAGGTGCGGGCAAGCTCGTTGAGTCGCCGTTCGCTCGACACCCACTCAACGTGCCACCGCAATGTGCGTTCGTCCAGTGGCCCCGGTAGGAATCGAACCTACGCACGGAGCTTCGAAGGCTCCCGCTCTGTCCTCTGAGCTACGGGGCCGAGCAGCTAGAGGGTAGCTACGGCCCGCGACGATGAGGGTGGCAGACGGGACTCGAACCCGCGACCACCGGGACCACAACCCGGGGCTCTACCAACTGAGCTACTGCCACCGCGCGCCGCTCATCGTAGCCGCGCGCCCGCGCGGATTCAGACGCGGATGCTCTGCTGGAAGCGGAAGACGTTGTGCGGGTCGGCCTTCTTCTTGACCGCCCGTAGCCTCGCCAGATTGGCGCCGTAGTACGCCTGCTGCCAGTTCGCGAGATGCGGGTCGATGTAGTTCACGTACGCCGCGCCGCTCACCGCGGGCTCGAGCATGGCGCGCGACGCGTCCACCCAGGCACGTGCCCCCGCCCCGGCTGCGTAGTACTGGATCGAGGCGAGCATGCTGCGATGGACGAACGCCGTGGCCGCCGGCTTGACCCTGTTGATCGCTCCGCCGTACGCGTCGATCAGCAACGCTCCGGAGGACGCTCCGCGCGCCTCGACGACACCCGCGAACTTCGCGAGCTGAGCCGCCGTCGGGACCTTCGCGGTGTAGTCCGAGGCACCGGCGAAAGCGGTGTGACCGGGGACGGCGCATTCCGGCAGCGGATGGCCGAGGCAGCCGGCCCAACGCCTGACGAGGTCGAGCCACGTTGCGGTGCCGGTCGTGAGTTTCGTCGCCGGCGGCCCGAGTGACGAGAGCGCCGACTTGAGCGCCGTTTCGCTCCCGAGAAACTGCCCGAACACCTGCACGGTCGGTCCGCCGGGACCCGCAGCGAGGCGGCAGAGCGCGCCGAGCGCGTCCGGCTGGTGCGGCGCCCACGACAGGAAGGAGGCGACGACGTCCGCCGCCTGCGCCCACGGCCACGTCGCGACGAAGAACGAGCCCTGCGTGACGGCGTGGGTGCGAAATGTGAAGCGGGTGACGACCCCGAAGTTTCCTCCGCCTCCCCCGCGACAGGCCCAGTAGAGATCCGGGTGGTGCTTCGGGTCCGCGAGGAGCACCTTCCCGTCCGCGGTCACGATCTGCACTGCCAGCACGTTGTCGGATGCGAGCCCCCACGCACGCGACGCGAGCCCGAAACCGCCGCCGAGCGCATGCCCGCCGATGCCGACGCTCGGGCAGGTACCGGCTGGGATCGCACGCCCGCGGTTTCCGAGGACGTTGTAGATGTTTCCGAGGCGGGCGCCCGCGCCGACGAGCGCATGTCCCTGCGAGAAGGCAACACGCTTGAGCCGTTGCAGGTCGACGACCACGCCGTTCGACACCGTCGAGTACCCGCCGTAGCTGTGCCCACCCGAGCGCGCGACAATGTGGACGCCGGTCTTGGTCGCCCAGCGGACGACCGCGGCGACATCGGCCGCGTCGAGCGGCTGCACGACCGCAAGCGGCTTGACCGCGTCATAGAGGCTGTCGTACTCGAGCCGGGCGAGCGCGTAGCCGGCGCCGCCGCGCGCCAGAACCGGACCCCGTACTGCGGCCGCAAGCGACTTGAGGCGCGGATCGGGCGCGGCGAAGGCCCAGTCCGGAACCGCGAACGCGGCTCCCAGCCCGGCGGCACGAACGAGCAGTTCGCGGCGGTTCAGCAAGTGCGCCCGGGAGGATTCGAACCCCCGACCAACGGCTTAGAAGGCCGCCGCTCTTCCACTGAGCTACGGGCGCCCGCCCGAACGGTAGCTCTGTCAGCGGCGAACGCCGAAGTCGGTCGTGATGATCGTGACCGGCAGGTGCGTGAACGCGCCCCCGGCCGAGGTGCTGTAGACGGCCCCGATCCCGATCTCGCGCCAGCGCGGATTGAGGATGTTGGCGCGATGGGCCGGCGAGCGCATCCACATGGCGACGGCTCCCGACGGCTCCACGCTCGGAGACGACCAGAGCAAGTTCTCGCCCACCACCCAGGTCCGGTAGTTCGCGAAGGGATACCACTTCGCGATCCGATCCGAGAACGACGTCCCGTCGAACGAGCTGTGCTGGAAATACCCGTCGTCCGCCATCTCGCGGGAATGCTGCTCGGCCGCCACCGCCAGCTTGGCATTCAACCGAAGCGCCGAGACACCGTGATCCG
Organism: Burkholderiales bacterium; assembly: GCA_025935595.1. GTDB lineage: Bacteria > Actinomycetota > Thermoleophilia > Gaiellales > Gaiellaceae > PALSA-600. The sequence continues at coordinate 2,843 of JAICUZ010000170.1, read as the reverse complement.
TCCGGACGGAGTTCAGCTGCTGAAGCAGGCCCGACTCGAGGCTTGCGACGGACGTGGTGGTCGACGAGGACGCAGAGACGGCGGCCGGTGCAGCGATCGCGACGACCGCCGCCGCGCACGCGAGGACGAACCACACCCTGCCTCCTCCGGATGCCATGGTCTGATGATCGGCGGGCACCCCCGATCGAGCCATGACCAAACGGGGGATTTACGGGGGCGGCGGGCCTCCGGCCGGCGCCGGCCGCCGATGGGCGAGCAGGTCGCGCACCACGACCTGGAGCGAGCCCGCAACCGGGATCGCCGCCAGCGCTCCGAGGATGCCGGCGAGCTCGGCACCGACGAGCACCGAGACGAGCACCGCGAGCGGCGAGAGCTGAACGGTGCGGCCGTAGATGACCGGCTGCAGGAAATGGTTCTCGATCTGCTGGTAGACGACGAAGAACACGACGACCACGATCCCCGCGGGCACCGAGTGCAGGAAGGCGACGAGCGAGACGATGATCCCCGCGACGGTCGCTCCCGCAAGCGGGATGAGATCGAGGAACGCGACGATCAATCCCAGCGCGACCGCGTACGGAACGCCCATGATCAGGAGGACGACCGTGATCGACGCGCCGGCGATGAGGCTGATCACGATGTTGCCGGTGACGTACCCGCCGATCGTGCCGTAGATCTCGCCGCCGACCCGGCGCCACCGTGGCTGCGACTCCTCGGGAAGCAGCGAATAGCCGCGCTCGACCCAGTCGCGCCCCTCGAGCAGCATGAAGAACGTCAGGAAGACGATCGTCACCGTCGCCGCGATGATCGTGATGATGCTCTTGGTGATCGAGAGCGCGGCGCCGGAGAGCCCGAGCACCTTCGTCGCCCCGCCGTCCTGCACCTGCTCGCGCACCTTCTCGACGACGTGGTACTTGCGCTCGAGGAATCCGAGCCGTCCGCGCCCGTGGGTGAGGTCGTGAACGTAGTTCGGGAGGGCCTGCACGAAGCCGTTGAACTCGTCGATCAGCTTCGGGATGAACGTCGCGCCGATCGCGGCAATCACGATGATCGCGATCACATAGGTGATGGCGATCGCCGGGCCCCGCTTGATGCGCCCGCGCCGCTCGATCCAGCTGACGAGTGGATCGAGCGCGAGCGCGAGGAACACTGCGATCGCAACCCAGGAGAGCACGTGGCGCGAGATCCAGACGATCTCGAGCGCGACCGCGACGGCCACCGCGATCACGATGACCCGCACGATCGTGCGGGGACGCAGATCGACCACGCGCTCCGGCGTCATCGCGGTCAGCATCACGGCCCCGTCGGACGTTGTTACGGTGGGGGCATGAGCCTTCGCACGTCCCCGGTGGTCGAGCATGCGTCCCTCCCGCAGGGTGGCACGGTCACAGTCTGGGTCGGCGTCCCGGACGATCCGTACATCAACGACAAGAGTCAGTTGACGACCGTCGACGTCCAGTTGCGCGAGGGAAACGGCGTGGTCGCGAGCCTCTCGACCGTGCTCGACCCCGACCAGGTGAGCGAGGCGCACCAGCTCGCTCGCGAGGTCAAGACTGCGTTGGAATCAGGCGAGATCGGCCTCCACGCCGACGACCTCGAGCCCTTCGCCGACCGGCTGCGCTGAGACCAAGCCACTAGTTCGGGGGATTGCCACCCGAACGGGTTGGGGCGATGGTGCAATCGTGGCCAGGCGTTCTGACGCTCCGCACGACCTCCCGGTCGGCTTCCGCGGCTACGACCGCGTGAGCACGGACGCCCTGCTGGCAAAGCTCGACGACCGCGGCGCGGCTCTCAGCCGCGAGCGGGACGACCTCTCGCGGCAGGTCAGCGACCTGAAGCGCGAGGTCGACGAGTACCGCCACCGGTCGGAGGCAGTCGCCGACGCGCTCGTCACGGCGCAGCGCATGGCGCTCGACCTACGCGCCAACGCGGAGGCGGAGATCGCCGAGCAGGAGCGGCGGGCCTACGACCTGCGTGCTCTTGCCGAGGCGGAGATCGCCGAGCGGGAACGCGAGGTCGAATCGGCGCGCGAGAAGCTCGTCGACGCCGGCAACGAGATTCGCGCCGAGGCGCGCGCCGACGCAACGGAGATCGTCCGCGAGGCGCGCATCCGCGCCGACCGCCTGATCGACGAGGTGCTCGATGCACTTCGCGCGTACGAAGAGGACGCCGACGGCTTCCTCTCCGACTCGCGCACCAGACTTGTCTCGCTCGTTCGCGAGCTGATCGACCGCATCCCCGGCACGGCCCCGGTCGCGCCGGAAGAGCAGCCGGCCGAGGTCGAGACCGAGATCGTGGCCGAGGCTGACGACGCTCCGGTCGCCGACAGCGCTGCTGCTTAGTCCCCCGGCCGCTGCGGTAACAAAGCGGGTGGCGGGAATCGAACCCGCGTAACTAGCTTGGAAGGCTAGGGCTCTACCATTGAGCTACACCCGCGCGAGAGCGCCATCGTAGCCCGGTCGTAACGGAGAACTTGATTCCGCGCGGCAAGAACCCTCACCTCTCGGGCCTCCGCGGCTAGGGCTCGCTGCACCGTTCGGCTACACCCGCGCGCGGCAACTAGCGTAGCCCGCCGTGGTGCTCGCTCACGCGCACTCGCCGTACGCCTGGCAGCTGGACGTCGACACGACGGTCGTCATCCCCGCGCTCTCCCTGCTCTATCTCTTCCTGGTCGGGCGGTTCGGTGCGCCGCGGTGGCGCATCGCGTGCTTCGCCGGTTCCATGATCCTGCTCGCGGTCGCGTTCTGGACGCCGCTCCACCATCTCGGGCTCCACTACCTGCTGACCGCGCACCTCCTGCAGAACGTGATCCTCGCCGAGTGGGCGCCGCTCCTCGCCGTGCTCGG
>JAICUZ010000146.1 GCA_025935595.1 Burkholderiales bacterium | reverse complement strand
CGAGCAGCACGCCGAGCGTCACCGACCCGTGCAGGTTCGCCCAGAGGACAAGCAGCGGAATCGTCCAGAAGACGCGACGCGACGGGGCGCGCGCGTCCTCGAGGAGCAGCCACGTGAGCGCGACGAAAAGCGGGAGCACGAGCGTCTGCGGCCGAAGCGCCGCCGAGCTCAACCCGAGCGCGATCGCTCCGAGGACGGAGACGTACAGGTCACGCGCCGGCGCGAGGCGGAGCGCCATCACGAACGACCCGACCACGATCGCCGCGTTCGCGAGCAGCGCGAGGCGGAGGCCGCCCAGGGAGTACAGCCCGTAGTAGGCGAGCTGGGCGAGCCACTGCTGGTCGACCCAGCGGCGGCCGTGCCCCCAGACCGTCAGCGTGTCGTGGCTCGGGAGGCCGTGGTGGACGATCACGTCTCCACCGAGGAAGGCGTACCAGCCGTCCGGGCTCATCTCCGACGGCAGGAACGCGAGCAGCCCGCACCACAGGCCCACGGCGACCGCCGCCAGACCGAGATCGACCGCTCCGACCCGTCTCATCGCCGCACCGTAAATCGATCTGAACGCCCGGCCCCTAGACCTTCGGAGAGGCTCACTCTGGCTCTTGAAGATCGTGACAATCCTGCGAAACTGAGTACATGTCCGTTGCCGTCGCTCACGGGCTCCGCGTCGCGTTCCACCGGTTCGTGACGATCGTGATGACGATCGTCCTTCTGGGCGCCCTCGTCCTCGTCTGGGCGAAGGTTGTCAGCACGCTCACCGCAAAGGTGGAGAAGAAGCCGCCGATTGGCCAGCCGCGCGCGGTCGTCTGGCAGAACCGCGTCTTCACCACGGAAGGGCAGCTCCGGAGCTACCTGCACGCGAAAGGGATCTCGTACAGCCGCTGGGTGAGTCGGCATCCAGCCGCATTCGCGCTCTTGCAGAGCAAGCCTGCGAAGTCGTCAGGCGCCATCGGCTAGGCCCAGTTGAACGATCGTCTAGGCCGGGTTGAAATCCCCGGCGCCGGTGCGACACTTTCCGGGATGGCCGGCACCGCTTTGAGACGCGCGCGTCGTAGGCGTCTGTCCCAGCTGATGACGATCGCCGCGGCGGTTGCCCTTGTCGTGGGGCTCGCGTTCGTCTGGGTTCGGGTCGTGCAGACGCTCAAGGAACCTGCGCCCACCGGTCAGTCGCAGGCACTCGGCGAGCCGGGTGCGCTCGTGTGGGACGGTCGCGTGTTCACGAGCCCGGCACAGTTGAAGGGCTACCTCGGGCCGAAGGCCTTTGCGCGCTGGTCGGTGCGTCACCCGACCGCGTTCGGCGTGCCGGCGGTCGCGACACCGAAGCCGAAGACCAAGGCGACGCCGACGAAGACCGTGACGACGAAGACCGTGACGACGAAGGCGCCGACGACCTCGACACCGGTTTCTGTCGCGGCGCCTGCCACGTCCACGACGCCGTCACAGTCGCTCCTCGCCCGGTCGCTCACGCTGCTCCTCGTTCTCGGCGGGCTGGCGCTCGGAGCGAGCGCGCTCGTGCCCTACCGCCTCGCACCCGTCCCGCTGCGGCGGATCTACGCCCAGCCTGACCGGCGCCCGATCGCGCTCGCCGCGGCAACCGCGATGGTGCTCGGCTTCGGCGTCGCGTTCTACCTGGGCTAGCGGCGCCCGACGCGGGCGACCACGCCGACGGCGGTGTCGATCATCGCGATCGACAGGAGAGCGATGAGGGCGAACATCAGCATCACCCTTGCTATCGGCAGAACCGGGTGAAAGCTAAACCTGGGAGCCGGTCGAACGGGTGGGACGACCCATGCCTTCGACCCTGGAGGATATTGCCTCGCTGGACAAAATTGGCAGGTATGGACAGCATCAAGGGAGCGATCGAGCTTGCAGAGCGGATTGCCGCGGCAGCTGTGCCGGAGCCACGCCCGAACCCGCGGGTTCCCGAAGACGCTCCGCCGATCTTCCACTGGCTCGGTGTGAAACCGCCCTCGGCGACCGGCCTGGCCGGCGCGCCGCGCACCGTATAGTTCCGGCGATGTCGTTCGTCACGCAGGTCTTCCGTGGCAGGTCGGCGCGCACCGGCGCGGCCGCCCCTTCCGCGTAGCCGTCACTTCCTTCGCAGCCGTTCGCTTGCCGCGGCGATCGTCGCCGGCGCGGACATCTCGCCGCGCGACCTCGTCGTCGACATCGGCGCGGGCTCGGGCCGGCTGACCGCCGAGCTCGCGCGCGTCGCGCGGCGCGTCGTCGCGATCGAGCTCGACAGCCGGCTCGCCGCCGGCCTGCGTAACCGCTGGTCGAACGTGCACGTCGTCGCAGGCGACGCGCTCGAGGTCGCGCTCCCCGACGAGCCGTTCCGCGTCGTCGCGAACATCCCGTTCGCGCACACGAGCGACCTGCTTCACCGTTTGCTCGACGACCCAACGCTTCCGCTCGTGCGCGCCGACCTGATCGTCGAGTGGGGCGTCGCCGTGAAGCGCGGCCTGCCGGCACCGAGCAGCGTCAGCGGCATCCTCTGGGGCGCATTCCACGAGCTGCGCGTCGAGCGGAAGCTGCCCGCCTCGGCGTTCGACCCGCCGCCTGCGTGCGACGCCGGCGTCCTCGTCGCGACCCGTCGCGCCCGGCCGCTGATCCCGGCAGCCGAGCTGCCTGCGTACCGCCGGTTCGTCGCGGACGCGTTCCGCCGCGGCCGCCGCATCGGCGGTGCACTGCCGCGCGACCTCGACGCGCACCAGTGGGCGGAGCGCTATCGGCGGCGAGAGTGATCGGTCTCGTCCCAGCTCCACTCGTCGGTCGCGTCGGCCGACGCCGCCGCGGACGCGACGTCGCGCGGATAGGTGCTGAGCGCGCGATAGAGCAGCGCGGCGCTCCCCGCGAGCGGCAGCAGCATCACGACGAACGTCATCTGGAGCCCGAAACGGCCGCCGCCGAAGACGTGGTCGGAGACGATCCCGAAGAGCAGCGGCGCGAGTGCCTGCGCGAGGCCGCGCAGCACGGTGCGGATCGCCTCGGCGCGGCCCCAGAGCTGCGCGGGCATGATGTCGAGCCGCGCGGCGTCGAGCGGCGGATTCTGCGCGGACAGGGCGAGCGCGGCGAGCGCGAGGTAGGGGAGAGCGCCGAACGCGGTGCGGACGAAGAGCGCCGGGATGAAGAGCACCGTTGCGCCGCTCGCCGCGATCACGCTGACGAGGATGCGGCCCTTCAGGTACCGCCTCCGCACGAGCCAGTCGCCGAGGAACCCGCCCGCGAGCACGCCGACGACGGCGCCGACGCCGACGAGCAGAAGCAGCACGTTCGCGAACGCCTGGTTGATCCGGTACTGCTCCTTCGCGAACTCGGAGCCGAAGGTCTGGATGCCGGCGAGGAAGTAGTAGCCGCACGCGCTGGCGGCGATCAGGACGAGGTTCGTCCGTACCCGCAACACGTACCGGACCGCGGCGGCGAAGCCGATGCTCTCGTGCCGGAGCACGAGCGCGGGGTCGGGCTCGATCCCGTGCTCGCGCGCGAGCTGCTGCGCGTCGCTCGGCTTCCCTTCCTTGCCCGGCTGTGCCCGCTCGGGCTGCGGATGGATGCTCTCGAGCGGCGCAGAGCCGCCGCGTCGCGGCTCCGGCAGCTTGACGACGAACCACGCGAGCACGACCGCGGGAACTGCCAGCACGACGAACGCCGCGCGCCACGAGATCGTCGCGATGTCGCCGGTGACCGCGAAGCCGAACCCGGCGCCGAGCAGCTCACCCGCCAGGATGTAGCCGTAGATACGGCCGCGTTCGGCCGCCGGGAAGTAGTCGCCGACGAGCGACGCGACGAGCGGGCCGGCCGCCGCGGTGACGATGCCGAGGAAGAGGCGCGAGAGCAGCAGCTCGTTGAAGTTCGTGACGATCGCGCTCCAGAACATGGCGACGCTCCAGAGGGCGATCGCGGCGCCGAGCGTCCACGTGCGGCGAACCCGGTCGGCGAGCACGCCGAACGGCATCGTCGCGACCGCGGCGACGAGCGACGACACGGCGACGAGCAGTCCGATGTCGGTGTTCGTGATCCCGAGCCCGCTGCGAAGCTCGGTCGCCGACGCGCCGACCGTCGCGGTGTCGGCGCCGCTCAGCGCGAGCACGCACGCAAGCACGACGACGACGCGGGCGCGCGCCCCGCCGCCCAGGCGCACCTCGATGTGAGACGCGAGCGCCCGGCCGGCGCGGCCGGTCAGCCGAAGCAGCACTGGGCGGCGGCTCTGCACGGCTGAATCATCTAGACGAATCCGGAACGACGGGTCCTTCGTAGTCCATGCGAGGCAGGAACAGAACGAAAGGAGATGGAGATGACAGGCAGGACGATTCGGTGGCTTCTGCCGCTCCTGCTCCTCGTGCCGCTCGGCGTCGGAGCTGCGATGGCGGCGACATCGTCATCGCGCGCGACGGGCACCGTCAACGTGGTCAAGAGCAAGTCGTTCGGGACGATCCTCGTCACCGCGAAAGGGCGGACGCTCTACCGCTACACGATCGACCGCAAGGGCGTGAACCGCTGCAGCGCGGACGCCACCTGCAACAAGTACTGGCCGCCGCTGCTCGTCAAGGCCGGCGCGAAGCCGACCGCCGGAGCGGGCGCGAAGGCCGCGAAGCTCGGGACGATCAAGGCGAAGAACGGCATGCGCCAGGTGACCTACGCCGGGTGGCCTCTCTACACCTTCGCCGGAGACACCTCCGCTGGCCAGACCAAGGGGCAGGGCTTCGAGAAACAGTGGTACGTCGTCAACACGAACGGCGGGCTCGTCAGGAGCGCGGTCGCGGCACCGACCCCCACGACGACGACAGGCGGAACGGCCTGGGGCTAGCCAATGTCCATCGTGCGGTAGAAAGGCCGCATGACGAACGAAGGGCTGCGGCAGCTCGTGACCCGGCTCGCGTCGCGCGGGGTGACCGTCGACGGCACTCGGCTCGACCGGCACGACCTCGAGCGCCTCACGATCCCCGACAGCACCGCCGCGCGCGCGGCCGAGGAGCTCGCCGCATCGGCGCAGCCGCGCGCGCTCACGAACCACGGCGTGCGTTCGTACGCCTGGGGCGCGCTCCTCGGCCTCTCGGAATCGCGCCCGTTCGAAAGCGAAGTGCTGTACGTCGCAGCGCTCTTGCACGACATCGGCCTGCTCGAGTCGCACGACCGCGGCAACGACTTCGAGGCTGACGGCGCTGCGGCGGCGCACGAGCTTCTCGTCTCCGTCGGGTGGGACGCCGAGCGCGCCGACCGGGCCGCGCACGCGATCCGCGACCACTGGAACGGCCCCGAGGACGAGGACGAGGTGGAGTCGCTGCTGCTCGCCTACGGCACGTCGGTCGACGTCGGCGGCTGGCGGGTGAAGGAGTTCGACCGGGACACGTTCGACGACGTCGTCGCCACCGCGCCGCGCGACGGGTTCAAGCAGCAGTTCGTCGAGCTGGTCGAGAAGCAGGCGGCGGCGAAACCGTGGTGCCACCTCGGCCCGCTGGCCGCCGATCCTGCGTTCGCCGCGCGCGTGCTCGCCGCGCCGTTCGACAGTTAGGTATCAGCCGAACTGTTCCAGGCGGGTTGCGATCTGGTTCACCCACACACCGGCCCGGGGGAGCGGCACAGGCCGGCCCGCGCGCAGGGCGATCGCGTGCAGCGCGCCGCGGATCAGCGTGTAGGTGCCGGGCACACCGAGCGCCTGGGCACGATCGAAGCCGCGCCGCGACAGGGCCGGCGACACGCCCGGAATCCCCGGAAAGGCGCGGTCGAGTGACCCGTGGATCACGTCGAGCCGCCGCCCGCGGAGCGGCTCCAGAGAGAGACGGTCGGGGATCCACGGTGCGAGCCCGAGGACGCCCTCGACCCGCGGGTCGTCAGCGACGGAGATCGCGACGGCTCCACCCATCGAGAAGCCGAGGAGCAAAGTCCGCTCGGCGTCGACGCGCTCGATCGCCTGTCGCGCGTCCTCGACGCACGAGTCGAAGCGGTTCCACGACTTGATCCGGTACTTCACCTCCGCGAAGCGGAGCTCGGGGAACCGCGGCGCGAGCCGCCCGACGAGCCACTCGAGCGATGCGCTCCACGTGCCCTCGACGGCAGCGGCCCGGCCCCCGTTCATGCAGATCACCGCCGGGGCGTGCGCCGGTCCGCGTACGCGTACCTCGGTGATCACTGTGCCGGGATCGTAGGCTAGGTCGGTGAGCGACCACGCCGACATCCGCGCCGCGGTCGCCGAGGTCTGCTCCGGCTTCCCCGGCGAGTACTGGCGCGGGCTCGAGCCGGACGGCTACGCCGAAGAGTTCGTCGCCGCGCTGACCGACGGCGGCTGGCTCGGCGTGCTCATCCCCACGGAGCTCGGCGGCGCCGGGCTCGGCCTCCAGGAGGCAAGCGTCGTGCTCGAGGAGATCAACGCGTCCGGCGGCAACGCGGCCGCGTGCCACGCGCAGATGTACACGATGGGCACCATCCTGCGCCACGGCTCCGTGGAGCAGAAGCAGCGCTGGCTGCCGCCGATCGCGGACGGGTCGCTTCGCCTGCAGGCGTTCGGTGTGACCGAGCCCACCGCGGGCAGCGACACGACCCGCATCGAGACGACCGCCGAGCGCACGACCGACGGGTACGTCGTGCGCGGCCAGAAGATCTGGACGTCGCGCGCGCTCCACTCCGACCTCATGCTGCTGCTCGCGCGCACCACGCCGATCGAGCAGGTGGAGAAGCGGACGCACGGCCTCTCGACGTTCATCGTCGACCTCCGCGCTGCGACCGCCGCCGGGACGCTCACGATCCGGCCGATCAAGACGATGCTGAACCACGCGACGACCGAGGTGTTCTTCGACGGCGTCGAGCTTCCGGCCGACGCGCTCGTCGGCGTGGAGGGGAGCGGCTTCCGGCAGGTCCTCGACGGCATGAACGCGGAGCGG
>JAICUZ010000344.1 GCA_025935595.1 Burkholderiales bacterium | reverse complement strand
GAGACGCTCGGGGCGAGGTTCGTCCCGGGCGATCTCTAGCTTGGAGCCGTGACCCGCGTCGACTGGATCGCGCTCGGTATCGCTGCCGTGTCGGCGGCGGGAGGGTGTCGGCGAGGGCTGATCGCGACCGCGCTCTCGCTCGCCGGCCTTGCCGCCGGGGCGGTCGTCGGCGCGCGGCTCGCACCGCACCTCTTGCACAACGGCGCGAGCTCTCCGTATACGCCACTCGCAGGGCTCGTCGGGGCGATGGTGGGGGCGATGGTCGTGCAGACCATCGCGGCGGTCGCCGGGTCGTCGCTCCGCACGGCGTTGTTCGTCGTCCCGCCGCTTCGAATGCTCGACTCCCTCGGCGGCTTGCTTGCCGGTGCCGCGATCGGCTTCGTCGTCGTATGGGTCGCCGCCGCCGTGATCACGCAGGTGCCCGGCCACTCGAAGCTCCGCGACGAGGTGCTCGGCTCGTCGATCGTCCAGCAGCTCAACAGCATCGCGCCGCCGCGGTCGGTGCTTCGGGCGTTCAATCGCATCGACCCGTTCCCGTCGATCGCCGGCCCCGCGCCGCCGTCGACGCCGCCGGACACCCGCGCGCTCCAGTCCGCACGCGTGCGCGGTGCGCGGCCGAGCGTCGTTCGCATCACGGGCACGGCGTGCGGGTTCGGAGTGGAGGGCAGCGGCTGGGTCGCGAAGCCGCACGTCGTCGTCACTGCTGCGCACGTCGTCGCCGGTGCGTCGGGCATCCGTGCGCAGGGCCATGTCGCGACGCCGCTCGTGGTCGACCGCCACCAGGACATCGCGATCCTGCGCGTGCCTGGGCTCAAGGCGCCCGCGCTTCCTCTCATCGACCCGCGCGACGGCGACTCGGTCGCGATCCTCGGCTTCCCGGAGAACGGGCCGTTCGACGCCCGCCCAGGGCGTGTCGGCGCGACCGCCGACGTGCTGATCAAGGGGTCGCTGCGCGAGGTGACCGCGGTGAGCGGGCTCGTCCGCCACGGCAACTCCGGCGGCCCGGCTGTCAACGAGGCAGGCGAGGTGGAGATGACCGTGTTCGCCGCGCGCATCGGCGCTCGCGCCGGCTACGGCATCCCGGCAGCGCCGGTCAGGCGCGACCTGGCGAAGGCGCGGCACGCAGTCTCGACGGGGTCGTGCGGTTGATGGGGCTGCCGGGCGAAGCGGGCGCGATCGCTCGCTCTGAGCAGCCGCGGACGCGCGCTTCGCTCGCCCACGATCTGCGTGCGCTCGGCGTAGACCGCGGAGCGACGGTGATCGTCCACACCTCCCTCTCGTTGCTCGGCTGGGTCGCCGGCGGGCCGGTCGCCGTCGTCCAGGCGCTACTCGACGCGGTCGGCCCGGACGGGACGCTCGTGATGCCGGCGCACAGCGGTGACCTCTCCGATCCCGCCGGCTGGTCGAACCCGCCGGTTCCCGCCGACTGGGTGGCGCCGATCCGCGACGCAATGCCCGCGTTCGACCCGCGGTTCACGCCGACGCGGTCGATGGGGGCGGTGGCCGAGATCTTCCGTTCCTGGCCCGGGACTCGTCGCAGCTCGCATCCTCAGGTGTCGTTCGCGGCACTGGGCCCGAACGCCACAGTTGTCACGGCGAAGCATGAGCTGGCGTTTTCGCTCGGCGAGAGCTCTCCGCTCGCCCGTCTCTACGACCTCGACGCTTTCGTCCTGCTCCTTGGGGCGGGGTATGGCAGCTGCACCAGCTTCCACCTCGCCGAGCACCGGACAGGCGGCGCGCGGATCGCTCGCGCCGGCGCTCCCATCCTGGTGGACGGCGAGCGCGCATGGCAGTGGTTCGACGACGTCGACGATCACGCGGAGCTGTTCGACGACCTCGGCGACGACTTCGAGGGTCGGTGCGCCGTTCGCCGCGCGCGGGTCGGCTCGGCCGACACCAGGCTGTTTCGCGTGCGGGACGGAGTGGACTTCGCGGTCGAATGGCTCCGCGCGCGCGGCCTGTAGTTCAAGGAGCCAGCACGTCCAGCACGCCGAGCGGCCGTCGGAACGGCGCGACGACATACACACCGGCCGCCAGCGACCGGGCGCCCTCGATCAGCCCGCGCACCAACTCGACACCGACCGCTGCCGCGTCCGGCCCCGCGGCGCGGTAGCGCTCCTGCACATGGTCCGGG
>JAICUZ010000187.1 GCA_025935595.1 Burkholderiales bacterium | reverse complement strand
GCTCGCGCAGCACGACCGAAGTCGCCCGCGGCGTCCCGGCGAAGAACGGCTCTGCCGGATGGACGTCCGGCTTGGCAACCGCGCTGGTCGCCGCGACGAGCGCGGCGACCACCGCGATGAGGAAGGGCCGCATGCGATCGAGATCGGCGGCCATCCCTCGATGTGGATCACTCCTTCGAGTGACAGGCCCGGCGGAACGCGCCTCGCGGTGCCTACGATGGTTGGCCGTGCTCGAGCTCCTGTGGCACCCCGACGCCGTCGCGTTCGCGTTCTCGCGCGACGACTCCGCGACCGGCGAGGACGAGCTCGACGTCCTCGGCGAGCCCTACCGCGGCCGGTTCCTCGGCACCGACGAGCTCGCCCGGATCGAGCCCGACGAGCCGCTCGCCGACAGCGCCCGCGCAGTCCTGCACGTGCGCGAGCTCGCCCGGCGCGCGGTCTCCGAAGGCCTCGTCTTCCCGCAAGCCGCCGAGATCGGCGGCGAGTGGTTCGCATTCTGGGGAGCGACGCTCGAAGCCGAGATCGAGCAGACGCTCACGCGCATCGCCGCTGCGTCCCCGCCCGTGATCGCCGACTACTTCCACGGCGACCGCGTCGCGACCGTCAACGACCTCTATCCGCGCCTCGTCGATCAGATCGCGCGCGACCGGCTCGTCGACGCCGGCGTCCGGCTCGGGTCCGCGCGCCCGTTCGGCCGGAACCGCGCCGTCGAGTCGTTCCTGCACGGCCTCAGCTCGCCCGATCCGGAGCTGCCGCACGGCGGCTCGTACCGCGCGCTCGAGAAGAAGGTCACGCGGTGGGTCGATCACGGCCTCGAGCGGCTGATCCGCGCGCCGTGGGGTGTCGGCCTCCACCTCGAGGAACGCGACGGCGGTCTCGCGCTCGAGCTGTGGCTGCATGCCTCCGACGACGCGACCGTCGCGCTGCCGGCGGCGCTCCTCTGGGACGCAGGCCCCGACGCGTTCCGCTTCCTCCGCGACACCGATCCGTACGCCGACCTGCCGCGCGCGTTCGCGCCGCTGCGCAAGACGCTTGCCGAGCACGGATTCGCATTCGACGAGGACAAGCCGCGCGACGCGCCGATCGACTCCGAGGACGCCGAGTACTTCCTCTGTCGCGTCATGGCGACGCTTCCGGTCCCGGTCGTGCTCCCGACGGCGTGGACGTCGCGCCCGGCACGGATTCACGCCGACCTGCGCGCACGCGCGTCGACCGGGCTGTTCGCACACCTCGATTGGCAGCTACGCGTCGGTGAGCTCGGGCTCGACGAGGCCGAGCTGCGTCGGCTTGCCGGGGAGCGTGCGCCGATCGTGCACGCCGAGGGCCGTTGGCAGGTGCTGCGCCGCGACGACGTCGAGCGCGCACTCAGCTTCCTCGAGCAGCGTCGGACCGGCGGCGACCTGGTCGATCTCGTGCGCGCCGCATCCGGCCTCGCGATCGACGAGTACGGGCTCGTGCTCGGCGAGGTCTCGCTCGACGAGCGGCTGTCGGGGATGCTCGACGGCGACGCGCGCTTCAAGCCGCTGCCCACGCCGCCCGCGATGCAGCACGAGCTGTACGCGTTCCAGGAGGCGGGTCACGGCTGGCTTCGCCTGCTCGGCGATCTCGGGATCGGCTGCGTGCTCGCGGACGACATGGGTCTCGGCAAGACGGTTCAGGCGATCGCGATGATCGTCTCGGAGCGTGAGCAGTACGGCCGCGACGCCCTCGGGCCAACGCTCGTCGTCTGCCCGATGAGCGTCGCGCGCCAGTGGCTGCACGAGGTCGAGCGCTTCGCGCCCAGCCTCGACGTGCACCTCCACCATGGTGGCGACCGGCTCGCGGGCGAGGCATTTGTCGACCGCGCCCGCCGGGCGGACATCGTGATCACGTCCTACGACATCGCCACGCGCGACGTCGAGACGCTCCAGCTCGTGCAGTGGGACCGTCTCCTCCTCGACGAAGCGCAGGACGTGAAGAACCCGCAGACCCGCCGTGCGCGCTCGCTGCGACTGCTCCGTGCGCGGCGGCGCGTCGCGATGACGGGGACACCGATCGAGAACCACCTCGGCGAGCTCTGGGCGATCATGGATCTCCTCAACCCTGGCCTGCTCGGCTCGCGCGAATGGTTCCACCGGGCGTTCGTCGATCCGATCCAGATCGACGACGACCCCGACGCGCTCGAGCGGCTGCGCGCGATCGTGCGGCCGTTCATCCTGCGGCGGCGGAAGGACGACCCGGAAGTCGAGCTCGACCTCCCGCCGATCACGATGCTCAAGGACTATTGCCTGCTGACGCAGGAGCAGGCAGTGCTCTACCAGCAGGTCGTCGACTCGTGGCTACCGCGCGTGGAGGCGCACGAGGATCGCTTCGGCCGGCGCGGCGCGGTGCTCGCGATGCTCGGCCAGCTCAAGCAGGTGTGCAATCACCCGGAGATGGTGTTGCACGAAGGCGGGCCGCTCGCCGGGCGCTCGGGAAAGCTCGAGCGGCTCGTCGAGCTGCTCAAGCTCGTGCCGAAGGGCGACAAGGCGCTCGTGTTCACGCAGTACACGAGCTTCGCGGGGCTCGTTCCCTATCTCGCCGAGCGGCTCGACAGGCAGGTCGACTTCTTCCACGGCTCGCTGAACGCGTCGCAGCGCGAGGAGCTGCTGACCGCGTTCGCGTCACCCGGTGGCCCGTCGGTGCTCGTCGTCTCGCTGCGCGCCGGCGGCCGAGGGCTGAACCTGCCTGCGGCGAACCACGTCTTCCACTTCGACCGCTGGTGGAATCCGGCGGTCGAACAACAGGCATCCGACCGCGCGCACCGCCTCGGCCAGGAGAAGCCGGTGTGGGTGCACTCGCTGATCACATCGGGAACGCTCGAGGATCGGATCGACCAGCTGCTCGAGTCGAAGCGCGAGCTCGTCGCCAAGGTGATGGCGGGCACGAGTGACGACTGGCTCGGCGACCTCGACCTCGGCGCGATCCGCGCCGCCGTCGCGCTCGCACCGGACGCCTACGAGGAGGTGGTCACGTGAAAGGACCGTGGGCCCGCGCGTTCGCCGACCGTTACGCGCCCGACGCGGAGGACGGTGTGGTCGCGCAGCTTCGCGTGGAGTCGAGCCTGATCACCGCGCAGGTCGACGGCCGCTCGGTCACGCTCTCGGCGCAGCCGATCCCGCCCGGCGTCTGGACTGCGATTGCTGCGCAGGTCACGCCCGACCGGCAGTCGCTCGAGCTCGCGCAGCTGCTCGAGCACACGTGGGAGGAGCCGCTCGTCCCGGAGGAGCTCGTGCGCGTCGGCGCCGACGGGGACGTCGCCGCGGTCGCCGGCGCCGTCGCCGCCGAGATCGAGCGCGATCCGTCGACGCTGCTCCGCTTCCGCGGCTACGCGGCGCACGCGGCCACCGACGACGACGCGTGGCGGGGCGGCGAGCTGCCGCCGCTGCCGCCGCCGGCCAGGCGGCCGCCCGATTCGGTACCGAAGCGCTTCGGTGCGAGCGGGATCCCGACCGCCGACGGCGAACTCGTCGAGGTGCTTGTTCGGGCCTACCGTGCTTTCGGCGACTGAGTACTCTCCGCGCGTGCGCAGGGTCGTGCTGCTCGCGCTCCTCGTCGCGCTCCTCGCCCCCGGCGTGACTCACGCCGGCACCGGCATGTTCGTGGGCGCGACCGAGGACAACGTGCGGAGCCTCAGCCCGCTCGTCGCCAAGTCGAAGATGGACATGGCGGCGCTCGCGGGGCTGGACACCGTGCGCATGTCGATCCTGTGGCAGCCGGGCGAGCAGCGCCTCGGCGGCGACGACGAGATCGTGCTCCGCAACGCGTCGGCGGCCGCCCAGCTCGACGGCGTGCGGCTGATCGTCTCGATCTACCCGCGCGACTGGCGGTCGGTGCCGCTCACGTCCGGCGCGCGCGGACAGTTCGCGTCGTACGCGGCGTCGATCGCGAAGGAGTTCCCGGCGATCCGCGACTTCATCGTCGGCAACGAGCCGAACCTCAACCTCTTCTGGATGCCGCAGTTCGGGCTGGGCGGCGTCGACATGGCCGCACGCTCGTATGAGCTCCTCCTCGCGCGGACGTACGACGCGCTGAAGCTCGTCTCCGACGACGTGAACGTGATCGGCGGCGCGCTCGCGTCGCACGGCCAGGACAAGCCCGGCTCGCTGCGCCCGACCCACTCGCCGACCGTGTTCATCAAAGACCTCGGCGCCGCATACCGCGCCACGAAGCGCTCGCGTCCGATCATGGACATGTTCGCGATCCATCCGTACCTGATCCCGTCGAAGTTGCCGCCGACATTCGTGCATCCGAACACGACGACGATCGGCGTCGCGGACTATCCGAAGCTCGTCAAGCTCCTCACGACTGCCTTCCGCGGCACGCCGCAACGCGGTGAGACGCTGCCGATCGTGTACGACGAGTTCGGCTACCAGTCGAAGATCCCGCAGGAACTGCGGTTCGTCTACAGCCACCTCGGGGCGAAGGCCGCGGCAGACGCGATCCCGGAGCCGCTGCAGGCGAAGTACTACGCGAAGGCATTCGCGCTTGCGGCGTGCCAGCCGACGGTCGCCGGCATGCTGATCTTCCACGTCGTCGACGAGCGCGACGCGCGCGCGTGGCAGTCGGGCGTCTACTACGGGAACGGGCGGCCGAAGACCAGCCTGGCGGCCGTTCGCGCCGCCGCGCTCTCCGCGCAGTCGGGGACGCTCGCCGCGTGTGACCAGAACAAGACGACCGCGAATGTCGACGGCGTCGTGTTCGGCAGTCCGTCGGCGAGCGGTCCCGACACGCTGCAGACCGGGTTCACGTGCAACTTGCCGTGCACCTACCGGCTGCAGATCCTTGACGCGACGACCGGCAAGCCCGTCGCGACCGCGGGCGGCAAGGCTGTCGGTCTGACGACGGTGAACTTCCCGACCACCGAGCTGCCGGCGGGCCGGTACGAGTACGCGTTGCGTGCTTTCAAGTGCGGCAAGCCGGGAACGGCCGAGACGCGCTTCAGCACGGCGTTCGCGCTCGGCTACGCCGACGTGAAGCTGAAGCAGCTGCCGACGCTCGAGCCGGTCGTCCCGTGATCCGGGCGCTCGTCGGCGTCGCAGCCGCTACGGCGCTGCTCGCGGCTCCGTCCGCGGCGAAGGTGCCGCTGAACACGGCGCTCCATCCCGCGTTCACCGCGGTGTTCTCGCAGACGTCCTATGCGCCGGGCGGCATCGCGACGCTGCGCGTGACGTCGCCGGTGCGCAACCTCGACTTGCAGATCCTGCGCGCAGGCGCCGAGCGCGCGTGGTCGAGCGTCGGCCGGCCGTGGGGACCCGAGCAGCACATCAAGTTCCGGCGCGCCGGCGTCAACCTCGTTCGTGTGCGGCTCGGCGCGTGGACGAGCGGCCTCTACTTCGCGCGGCTCACGACGACGACGGGAAAGACCGCCGTCTACGCGCCGTTCGTGC